>NZ_QPJF01000009.1:0-104628 GCF_003337665.1 Halanaerobium sp. ST460_2HS_T2 | reverse complement strand
GTGCTACTATTTAATTCGACAAGAATGGGGTGAAGCCCTTTCTATATCATTAAAATCTTTGTTATATCAAGGCTTATTTTTATGAAATTCGCTTATCTAAGTAATAATTTTAATTATAATAACATTTCTTATCTTCGATTATGAGTCCCTACCAAACATTCTATCCAGAACCATAGCAATAATTACTACTCCGAGACCTGCTTCAAAACCAAGTCCAATATCAACAACATTAAGAGATCTTAACACTGGTTTTCCCAGACCACCGGCTCCAATCATGGCTGCAATAACTACCATTGAAAGTGAGAGCATAATACACTGATTAATCCCCATCATTATTGATGGCATTGCCCCCGGTAGTTCAATTTTAAATAAAATCTGCCACCAGTTTGCCCCAAATGCATGACCGGCTTCTTCTAATTCTTCATCTACCTGTTTTATCCCGAGATAGGTTAATCTTATAGGAGGTGCAATTGCAAAAACTACAGTAGCAATTACTCCTGATACATTACCAAGACCAAAAAACATTAGAGCAGGAATTAAATAAACAAAAGGTGGAATTGTCTGCATAAAGTCCAGTATAGGGCGAGTTATTAAATCCACCCATTTATTATGAGCTTTAATTATTCCAACTGGAATTCCAATTACAAGAGCCACCAAGACAGAAGTAATTATTGAAGCCAAAGTAATAACCAGCGGATCCCACATTTCTATATTCAATACAAGACCCAATCCTAAAGCTACAAACACTGCCAGTCTTTTCCCTTTAAGCTTCCAGGCTGCTGCAGCAAAAATTGCAATTAAAACCAGTGGATGAGGAAAAGCAAGCACTACTTCCACTCCACCTACTATTGATTCAATTAATGATGAAAATGTATTTAAAGGACCACTAAAATTATTTATTAAAAAATTAACCAAATTTTCTACCCAGTTCCCCAGAGGAATTTTTGTTGTAAAGAGTTCAATAATACTGTTAATAATAATCACCATCCTTTATTAAATTTTTACTGGCGGCATCATATTATGACACCACCAGTTTTTTAGATTAGAATCATTTTTATTTAATTTAATTATTTACTATTTCAGCTATTGCTTTTCTGCCCATTCTTCCATCAGTACTCTTAACTCCAAATACCCACTGATTGACAATATCTAAATTATTGGCAATCCAGTCTTCAGCTACAGCTTCAGGATCTCGGTCTTTATTTTGATATTCGTCAATCCACTTATTTTGAATAGGTGCTGTTACGGTAAATTGTTTTAAGAACTTATAGAAATTCGGATTTTCATCCTGATATCCCTCTCGTGCTACAGTATAAACACTGTCACTTTCTCCCCAGATACCTTCGGGATCTTCGAGATATTTAATATCAAACATCAAATTCATATAATGAGGTTTCCAACCGTTAAAAGCAATCCACTCTTTACTGTTAACTGCTCTCTGAACTGCAGAAAGCATGCCAGCTGTAGAACTGGATTGTAAAGTCCAGTCTTTTAAACCATATTTATTATTTTTAATGGCATCCTGAATTACAATATTTCCGGCATTACCTGGTTCAAGACCATAAATCTTACTGTCAAATTTATCAGCATACTCTTTTAAATCTGCTAACGATTTAACTCCTGCTTCATAAACATATTCCGGTACAGCAGTTCTATAGACAACATCCTCTAGATTAACTCGAACATTATGAACTACACCTTTTTTCTGATATTCACTATAAGTTTTTTCCATTGTGGGCAGCCAGTTACCTAAAAACACATCAAGATCTTTATTTTCTAAACTCTTAAAGATAACTGTTTCTGGAGCTGCTGTCATTTTAGTATCATAACCTAAGTACTCAGCAACTTTTGCTGCGACATGGGTTTTTACTGTAACTCCAGGCCACTGAACATAACCAAAATCGATTGTATCCTCAGCTGCCTGAACCTGTGGTACTGCAGCAAATACTCCAAATCCTAGTAGAACGATTAGTAAAGTTGAAATTAATTTTGTCTTGTACATTTATATCCCTCCAGAGATATTATTTAATTAATTTAACTTAAAGAAAATTATATAATAAAAATTTACTTAATTAAATTTAAACATTTTCTGCAGCTAGATTTGCTACAACATGTGTTTTTACAATTATACCTTTTAACTTTTTATTTTCATCAAGGACCGGTAAAGGTGTATTTATATCAGCAATTTTTGAAAATAAGTCATTAACACTTTCCTCAGGTTGTGCTATTGGAACTTCTTTAATTATTTCCGTAAGATTTTCTTTATCTTTATTTAAAGACTCGACAACATCCTCTATCGTAACAATCCCTCTATATCTTCTATTTTTACCAAGCACAAAAATACTACCCAGTTCGTTATGTCTCATTTTATGGAGTGCAGTCCTTAAGCCATCCTGTTGATAGAGAACAGCTTCTGGCTTGTCCATAATATCTTCTGCTGTCAGAACTCGAGAACGATTAACATCCTGAACAAATTCTGCTACATAATCATTTTCAGCATTGGTTAAAATTTCTTCATGATTACCAACCTGAACAATTTCTCCATCCTTCATAATCGCAATTCTATCTCCCAATTTTAATGCTTCATCAAGATCATGAGTAATAAAAATAATGGTTTTATCTATATGTTCATATAAATCTAAAAGTTTATCCTGCATATCTTTTTTGATCAGCGGATCTAAAGCACTAAATGGCTCATCCATTAGTAAAATATCTGTATCAACAGCTAGAGCTCTTGCAAGCCCAACTCTTTGCTGCATTCCACCACTTAGCTGATCAGGTTTTTGATCTTCGTACCCTTCCAGACCGACCTGTTTAAGAGCAGTCATTGCTTTCTCTCTTCTTTTATCTTTATCCATTCCCTGTATTTCTAAACCGAATTCTGCATTTTCTAAAACAGTACGGTAGGGAAAAAGAGCAAAGTTTTGAAAAACCATACCAAACTTTTCTTTTCTAAATTCACGTAATTGATCTTTATTTAAATCCATAATATTTGTATTATCAATTTCTACACTACCGGCAGTAGGCTCCACCAGGCGGTTTAAGGTTCTCAATAGAGTCGATTTACCACTACCGGAAAGTCCCATAATCACAAATATTTCGCCTTCTTCTACTTCAAAACTGGCATTATTGATTCCAACAGTAGCCCCAGTTTTTTCTAAAATATCATCTTTGCTTTTACCCGATTTCAGCATTTCGATCTCTTTTTGACCTTTACCGTCAAATATTTTATAGAGATTTTCCGCTTTTATCTTCAATATTTTCACCTCTTTATTTGTTTTTGCCATAAATTTACTGGCATTAAAAAAGGTTTAGAAAGTGTTCTCAGGGAACAAATCCTAAACCATATAATTAAATTAATGTTAATTTATTATTATCAGCAAGCTAATAACTCTGATAATAAGGCGGGATAAATTCAACCCGCTTGCTCAACTCCTTAACAAGAATAACAAACTAACTCCAGTCTGTCAAACTGATATCTAAATTAAAAATTGTCATTAAATTTATACTTTATTTACTACTTAGTTTAATTTACTATTTACTTTTTACAGGCAGCCAGTCAATTACCGATTTAATTTTTTTATCCCAGTACCACCATTCATGGTCAGCTTTCTCTTCTTCATATTTTAATTTTATATTATTTTTACTGCAGAATTTTTTGAATTTTAGATTATCCTGATATAAAAAATCTTCAGTACCACAGCACTGATATAATTCGGGAATCTCAGCCTGTCTGCCTTTTAATCTTTTAAGAAGATAAAATAAATCGTGTTTTGAATTTTTAACTTTCTCTAAATCTCCAAAAATCCACTTGAATTCTTCGTAAAGTTCTCCTGCCTCAGTTTTACTGGTAACATGTTCGCCGATATTTAAAGCACCAGATAAACTGGCAGCAGCAGCAAATTTCTCTGGAAAATTCAAAGCCAGTTTAAAAGCACCATATCCCCCCATGGAGAGGCCTGCTATAAAAGTCTCTTCTCTTTTAGTTGTCAGCGGAAATATTTTTTCTAACTTTCTGGGAAGTTCCTGACTAACATAAGTAAAGTAATCTTGTCCCTGTGCCATATCGGTATAAAAGCTTCTGTGAACCGCAGGCATAATAACTGCCAGCCCGGCATTTTCTGCATAACGTTCAATAGAACTTCTGCGTATCCAGCTCGTATGATCATCTGAAAGCCCGTGTAATAAATACAATACAGGATATTCTGTCTTAAAATCTCTTCTCTCATCTTGCTCTGATTTAATAGATTTTTTTAGGATCTCAGGTAAAATTATATTAACCGAAGAAGCCATACCTAGACTATCGCTAAACAAGTTCATTTCTAAAAGTGCCATATAAATCCTCCTATTCAGACTATTTATTAATATAATTATTCTAAACTTTAAATAATCCTGCTTATAAATTTTTATATTTGATATGAATTATTTTTAATCCCGGCTGCAGCAGAAAAAAATTTATACTATCACTTAAAATTTGACTTTAGCTTCAGACTGGGTTATACTAAGAAAGCTGACTAAAAAATTAGTGTTTTACAACTTAATAGATAATATAGCAACTAAGCCCTGACTATATGTTTGTAGTCGGGGTTTTTTAGTATCTACCTATAAGAATAAATTTATCAACCGGATGCAGTATTATTTGTTAAGAAAATGGCATAGTTGGTAGGTTTAGTATAAGAATATAATTAAAAAAGGAAGTGGAAGTAAATTTGCAAAAGATTAAATTTAATGAATTGAATGTATCAGACGAGATTTTAAAAGCAGTTGAAGAAATGGGTTTTGAAGAAACAACTCCTATTCAGACAAATGCTATTCCAGCTGTTCTTGATGGTAAAGATATTGTAGGACAGGCTCAGACAGGGACTGGTAAAACAGCTGCCTTTGGTATTCCCCTCCTGGAGGAAATGGATGCTGAAAATAAAAATCCTCAGGCAATTATTCTCTGTCCAACAAGAGAACTGGCTATACAGGTATCGGAAGAATTAAAAAGACTGGCAAAATACAAAAACAGAATTTATACTCTCCCTGTTTATGGTGGGCAGTCCATTGGCCGTCAGATTAAAGCCTTAAATAAGGGGGTTCAGATTGTAATTGGTACACCTGGAAGAGTAATGGATCACATTCGTCGGGGAACTTTAAAACTTGATAACATAGATTATTTTGTCCTTGATGAGGCTGATGTAATGCTTGATATGGGCTTTATTGATGATATTGAGACTATATTAAGGGATATTCCCGAAGAGAGACAGACTCTCTTCTTTTCTGCAACTATTCCAAAATCTATAAAGAGATTAAGTAAAAAATATCAAAAAAAATCGGAATTTTTAAGAGTTGCTCACGAAAAATTAACTGTGCCTTCTATTGACCAGTATTATTATGAAATAAGAAGACATGATAAACTAAAAGCTTTAACCAGAATTCTCGATTTAAGCAATCCTGAGCTGGCCATTGTCTTCTGTAATACCAGAAAAATGGTGGATGAATTAAACATTAAACTACAGGCCCGTGGATATCTTGCAGATGCTATTCATGGTGGCTTAAATCAAAATCAGCGTGATCGAGTAATGGGTAAATTTAGAAATGGAATTATTGAAATACTGGTAGCTACTGATGTCGCAGCCCGGGGAATCGATGTAGATGATGTGGAAGCAGTATTTAATTATGATCTACCACAGGATACTGATTATTATGTCCACAGAATTGGTCGTACAGGTAGAGCCGGTAAAAGTGGTGAAGCTCACAACTTTGTAGTTGGAAAAGATATTTATAAACTAAGAGATATTCAAAAATTCACCCAATCAAAAATTAAAAGATCTGAAATTCCTTCTCAATCTGATATTGAAGCAGCTCAATTTGAGCAATTTAGTGATGAATTGGGTACTTATATGGATTCAACTGATTTAGGGAAATATATTGAATTAATTGAAGACTTAATTGACGAGCAGTATTCTGCTCTAGAAATTGCTGCTGCCCTGATGAAAAAATCGATGGAAAGAGAAGACGAAGAAGACCAGAATGAAAATTCAGGTCAGAGCTTTGGTGATACAGGAGCGGAACCGGGGATGGTTAGATTGTTTATTAATATTGGTAAAAAAGATAAAGTATCACCCCGCCATATTGTAGGTGCTATCGCTGGAGAAACAGGAATGCCAGGTGGTCTAATTGGAGCAATTGATATTTATGACAATTTTACCTTTGTTGAAGTTCCCAGAGAAAAAGGACATGAAGTATTACAAATTATGAAAGACAATTATATCAAGGGAACAAAAATCAATATTGAGGCTGCAAGATCTAAATAATTATAAAAATAATTTAATTACCATTTACTATTTAAAGAGATACTTTGATTGTGCAATCAAAGTATCTCTTTTTTTTACTATAAAGTAAATTTTCAAACAGCTTTAAATCTCCATATTTTAGAAGTGAAATCCGATTTTAAAAATGGAATTTTAAGACCATAATTCATTAATTCATCGCCACCATACACCTTACCACTATCTAAATCTTTATAATCCTGATCAGCATTTAATCCTTTCAATTTTATAAACTGTTCTTTTGGGTTCGGAGCAGCAAGCACCTGATAAAATCCAGCTAAAACCTCTTTTTTCTCCTGCCCAACATAAGACCAGGCAGTAAAATTACCCTCAAAAGGACTTTTCAAACGATAAAAATCACCGAACTGGACCAGCCGTCTGATATCTTTATAATGATTGACCTGTTTTTTTACTGCTTCCATTTCCTCTTTGTTTAATTTTGTAATATCAAGCTCATAGCCTAAGTTCCCAAAACTTGCTACATCATATCGCATCTTAAGTGAGGTGCTGCGTTCCACCTGATGGTTGGGTACTGCAGAAACATGAGCTCCCATTGCTGATGCTGGATAAACGATTGAAGTCCCATACTGGATCTTTAATCTTTCTACTGCATCTGTATCATCACTGGTCCAGGTTTGAGGCATATAATAGAGCATTCCCGGGTCAAAACGACCTCCACCACCGGCACAGCTTTCAAATAAAATTTCAGGGAATTCAGCTCTAAGCTCCTCTAAAACTCTGTATAAACCCAGAATATAGCGGTGATTTAACTCGCGTTGACGCTCAGCAGCAAGCTCTAAGGATCCATATTCGGTCATTGGTCTATTCATATCCCATTTAACATAGCTGATATTTGCTTTATTTAAAACGGCAGATACTCTTTTTATTATATAGTTCTGAACATCTTGTCTACTTAAATCCAGGATTAACTGCTGTCTCGAAAGTGAGGATTCTCTATTTTCAACCTGAATTGCCCATTCAGGATGTTCACGATACAAATCACTGTCAGGAGAAATCATTTCCGGTTCAAACCAGAGACCAAAATCCATTCCTAATTTATTGATTTCAGCTGCCAAATATTTGAGACCACCGGATAGCTTTTCTTTGTTTACATACCAGTCTCCCAGAGAAGAAGTATCATCATTACGCTTACCAAACCAGCCATCATCAAGCACAAAAAGTTCAATATCAACTTCTGCAGCAGCTGCTGCCATTTCTAGGATTTTAGCAGCATCAAAATCAAAATAGGTCCCCTCCCAGTTATTGATTAATACAGGCCTTTCTTTATCTCTGTGTTTACCTCTGGCCAGGCGACTCCTAAAAAGCTGATGATAATTCTGTGACATTTTATTTAAACCCTGATCGGAATAATTCATTACAACCTCAGGAGTCTGGAAACTCTGACCACTTTCCAGCAGCCAATTAAAATTAAAGGGATTTATCCCCATATTAAATCTTGTTTTTCCATAATGGTTTCTTTCAGCCTGAGCAATAAAGTTGGCAGAATATACAAGACTAAATCCATAAACCTGACCCTGGTATTCATCAGCAGCTGGTTCTACTAAAGCAGCAAAAGGATTTTGCTGGTGGCTGCTGCCTCCTCTTTTACTGTCAACTCTGGTTATCCCCTGTTCTAGTGGACGGCGGATAATATCTCTTTCTCTGCCCCAGGCACCGGATAGCTGTAATAACTCAAAATCTTTATTCTCAAAATCAATACTCATCGAGAGAGCTCTTTTGAGATTAATTTTTTGCTTACCTTTATTTATAAAGCGAGCTGAACGAGTAATAACTGGATAATCCCTAAAAATTGTATAAGTTAAAATAACTTCTAAATCCAAAACTTGATCATAAAGAGTTATTTCCAGGCTCTCTGCTTCTGCATCATTTTCTACATAAGTTGCAGGTAAACCGGTTAATTTTTTCTTCCCTGCATAAATCCGATGATCTTTATATTTTAAATCAGCAATAATTGATCCAGATTCGGATTCAATTTGATAAGCAGGCTCTCTAAAATCTGACTGACCAAAAGAAGGATATTCCCGTGCAATATTTTCCAGAATAAAACCGGTATCCTCTTTAACTGCATAAGCCTCATAGGGACGATGTTGAGAGATACTATATCTTTCCAGTCTTTCTGCTTTTTTTATTTTTTTACCCCAGTAAAGATGGCCCAGCTGACCATTTTTTAATATTTTTATTACATAACTGATTTCTTTATTCTGTAAATGAAAAATATTTTTATCTTTAAAAAAATCAATCATCACATATTACCTCCTGTTTGATTAAATCTGCTTGATTAAATTAGTATAGTTCATTGTAACAATCACTGATATTTTTTTAGCTGTAAGATTCTGCAATAAAGTTCTTCTGCTGTCTCAGCCATCTGATCAATAGAATAGCTTTCGGCCATTTCTCTTGCATTTTGAGCTGTTTTTTCAAAATCATCATTACTATTTAATATATCTATAATTCGACTGCTCCACTGATCTGTGTCTTCCTCCGTTTTATAGCCATTATAATCATTTTTAATAACATCATCTATTCCACTCGATTTAACAGCAACTACAGGATTATAACCGGCCATTGCTTCTAGTAAAACCATACCCTGAGTTTCCGTAGTCGAAGCAAAAACAAATAAATCTGCAGCCAAATAATATTTAGCCATTTCTCTAAAGTCAACAGCTCCAATAAGCTCAATCTCATTTTCCAGCTGATTCTCCTCAATAAAACTTTCTATATTATCTTTTTCTGAACCACTGCCAATAATAATTAATTTAAAATTAAGATTACTTTTTTCTTTTAAGGTTTTAATACCATTTAAAAGAAAATATAGATTCTTTTCTTTAGATAGTCTGGAAACTGAAATTAAAAGCTGCTCCGCGTCACCAATTAATTTTTTTCTCAATTTATTAATCACTTCATCCGGGCAATTATAATGATCAAAATCTATTCCAGTTGGCATCACTTTAATAAATCTGCTAACCCCAACATTACGCAGATATTCCTTAGTTGATTCTGTTGGAGCAAAAACAGCATCTGTATTATTGGCAAAATTTCTGATCAGAAAATGCGAAAGTCTGTTTTTAAAAAACTTACGCATGAATAAAATATTTGGTACATAATGTGAGTATTTTTCCAGTCGAGTGTGATAGGTAAAGGCAAGCGGAAGATTAAATTTTTCGGCAAGTTTGCGCCCTTTATTTCCCAACCAGAAGGGATGATGAGCGTGAACAAGATCAAAATTTCCCGCTTTAAAATCTTTTTTTATCTGCGGTGAATAAATATTGGTTACTGGAAAAGCCAGCCCAGATTCTTCATAATAATAAATAGAATTACAGCGAATTATATCGGTTTCATCCTCAGTCTGTTCCTTATACTCTGGAGCAAAAATTTTAACCTGATGGCCTCTATTTCTCAGAGCTTTTGCCAGTCTCTGTATTGAAATTGGAACACCGCCAATGACCGGAAAATAATTATTGGTAAACATCGCAATTTTCAGTTTCTGTTCCTTAATTTTTTTATTAGAATAGGCAAAATCACGATAATAATCTACCTCTTTATTAATCTCCCGATGCAGAATATAAAAAACAGTCAAAGCAATAAATAATACAATTAAAATATTAATATAATTAGCATAAAAAAACGACTGCAGTGCAACCCAGATATTCACAAGCAGTTTCGAAAAAGTACTGGGGTTATTTTCGAGTCGCTCAACACTTACTTCCACTCCTGAATCTGATACATTTACTAAAAGGTAGTGATAAAAACTATTATCATTATCAAAAATTAACTCACCACCAGCACCACCACTAATATAATAATCAACCCCCTTAATTTCTTCCTGATGATATATTTCAATATTAGAGGAAAAAACGGAGTCCACATTATAACGACTAAATAAATCCTGATAAAAATTCCTTAAATCTTCTGATTCAATATATTTAAAGTCATCATCATCTTTAAGAATTTCATTATCAATTTTAACCGGAGTTTTATTCATTATAACAAACTTTTTATCATAACTTACTGCTCGCTCAAGTTGACTCTGCAGCCACTGCTGCTGCCAGCTTAAATTTGTATTTTCCGTTGTATCTAAAAAGATAAAATAAGAATTATCAATTTGAAAAGAAAAATAAAAGGGACCAAAATACTTATAAAAGTTTTCATTCCCATCATCTCTCATTTCCCTGCTCCCAATTGCAGTTAAAAAAGGAATATTTGTTTTTCCCAGAGTACGATAAAAAACTCTATATTTTGTTTCATCTCCATCACGCAAATTATTTCCAGTTGACAGTATAAAATCCACATTGTCTTTCTTTATTTTTTCTAAAATTCGATTATCAAAAATAGAAATAGAATTTTCTATATTACCAACTACAGCAAAAGAATAATTTTTTTGATCAACATTATCTTTAATTAAATCCATATTCTTAACATTTACAGCATTAAAATCCTGAATTGTATAAGGGACATAGATTTTATAAGAAAATAAAATTAAGATAATTATTATCAAAATAAATATATAGACTTTACTCTTCTTCAACTTCTATCCCCCCTCTAATAATTAAATGAAAAAAAACAAAAACTCCAATTAAAATACCAACATATTTGCTAAAAAATCTCCAATAAAATAATAGAGGAAAGAGATCACTCTGATTAACGAATTTGGAAAACAGAAGTGAATAACCCCCTTCTGCAATTCCTGCTGCCCCTGGAGTAGGAGCAAAGTACATAATAAAAACAACCAATACCTGGAGAGTTAAAATTCTAAAAAAATGAATTTCATATCCAAGACCCTTCAAAATAAGATAAGAAAAAGAAAACTCTGCCAGCAGAAAAATAACTGTAAATAAAAAAGACAGAAAAACATATATTTTCTTCCCCTGAATAAAAAATGCCAGATCTTCAGAAAAGAGTTCCAGATTTTTAAAAATATATCTGGTAATTTTTCTAAAACGCTTTTTGGTCAGCAGATGTTTAGACTTTAAAAAATAAAAAAACTTATAAATTATTTTCATAATCGTTCTTAGTTTGAAAATCAAAAGATAAAAAACCAGAATGTATAAAGCCAGAAATAATCCCAGATAAACAAAGATATAATCTCCTGGAAGTAAATTGAGCATTGAGCGATTACGAAACACAATCAGTGGCACACTTAAAAATAACATTGTCGCTGACAATAAAGTTCTGATTAAAACAGCTGCTGAAGATTTACCTAGAGGAATTCCTTTCTTTTGCAGAAAATAAACCTGAGCAAAACCTCCTCCGGTTGCAAGTGGGGTAATATTCGAAATAAAGATATTTATAAAAACTAATTTATAAACATTCCAGAATGAAATGCCGGCATTCAAAGTTTTTAAGACAAAATATAGTCTTAAACCATCAAAAATAAAATAGAAAAATAACAGAGTAAATAAGGAAATTAAAATCTTGGTTGAAAAAGAAAATAAGACATCTAAATTACTCCCCTGAGAATATATTTTATTAACATAATACAGCGAAACTGCTGAAATTAGTAAAAAGAGAGCAAAATATAGAAGAGAATTTTTGATATTAAAATATTTATCTACAAAATTCTTTTTATCTGACATTTGATTTCTCCCTTCTATTAATTAATAATCTAACTAAATCATAATAATTCAAATATAAATACCTAATATAATTTCTCTAAAACAATTATATTATAAGAAAAGCTGAAAGTAAAAAAAGATATCTGACAAATTTCGTTAAATTTTTTAAGAAAAAATCCGACAGAAATAATCTGTCGGAATCTAAAATGTAAATTAATTTAATTTTTTACAGGAGCTTCTTTCTATAATCTTAGCCGGTACAATTGTATGCTGATACTTGTCAATCTGACCATTAATAACTCCGATTAATAACTCAGTTGCTTTATTACCGAGTAAATAAATATTAATATCTACTGTTGTTAAAGGTGGAGAGACAATTTTTGACATTGGATTATTATTAAAACCAACTATTGATATATCTTCTGGTATACTCATCTGTAGATCATTCATAGCCTGCATAATTGTATAAGCCATGGTATCGCTCATCCCATAAAAAGCTGTGATTTCTGGATATTCTTTGATCATTTTTTGAGAAAGCATATAAATACTCTGATAATCAATTTTTTCGGACTGAACAATTAATTCATCCTTAATTTTTAAATTGTTTTTACGCAAAGAGTTTTTATATCCCTGAAGACGGTCCTCATTCATTATATAATTTTCGTCGCCAACGATCATGGCAATATTTCGATGACCATTTGCAATTAAATAATCCACAACTCTTTCACTGGCAGCTATATTATCATTATTAACCCAGTAATATTTATCCTGTTCTTCCGGGCGACCAACAATTACAAAAGGAAAATTTATTTTAGTTAGCTCATCAATTAAACCATCCTCTTTCTTGGCACGCAGAAGTAAAACTCCATCAATCTGTTTGCCCCTAACAGCATTTAGAACAGTCTTTTTTTCTTCATCTTCTCCATTGCTGGTTAGTAACAGTAAATTAAACCCCTTTGAATGTGCCAGAACACCTATTCCGCGTAAAATTTCTGAATAAAAAGGGTCAGCAAAAGCTTCTTCTGTTGAATAAGGGATCACAAGTCCCAGATTATGTGATCGCTGTTTGACCAGATTACGGGCATTTATATTGGGATGATAGCCTATTTCATCCATAATTTTTCTAACCTTAAATTTAGTTTCTTCACTAATCCGAGAACTGTCATTAATGACTCGAGATACTGTGGATGGCGCTACACCAGCTCTTTTTGCCACATCTTTTAAAGTAGGCATATTTGATCAATCCTTATAATTTAGTTAAGATAGATAATAAATCTCTGTCAATATTATATAACAATTTTACTCAGATTTAAATATAATATGGCAATTATTCTAATTTAAGCTCATCAATGGTTTTTAAACTTAAAATTAACCTTTTACACCACCCAGAGTCAGACCACCAACTAAAAATCTGGATAACAGTAAGAAAACTGCCATAACAGGTAGCATAATTAGTACAGAAGCAGCTGCAAATTCTGCCCAGGCAGTGTTAAACTGACCGGCCAGATTGGTTAACCCTACTGGCAGAGTATATAAACTATTGTCTGTCATTACCACTCGGGCCACCATATATTCATTCCAGGCTGTCATAAAAGAAAATAAGGCTGTAATTACCAGTGCCGGTTTTGCCAGGGGCAAAATTATCTTATAAAATGCCTGGAACTGATTTAAGCCATCAACCAGTGCTGCTTCTTCAAGACTTTCCGGAATTGTATCATAATATCCCTTCATCTGCCAGACACATAAAGGTAGAGCTGTCGAAGAATACATGATAATTAAACCTATGTGAGCTTTAGCCATTCCCAAAAATGGAACTACAACTGTTTGATCAGTTAAACCAAACTGGGCCAGCAGAATGTACATCGGCAGCAAAAGCATTGTAGCAGGAAACATCTGAGTGAGCAGAAAAAATGTTAGACCGGATTTGCGCCCCGGAAATCTCTTGCGAGAAAAAACATAGCCAGCTGTTGATGCTAAAGAAACTCCTATAACCACTGTAAAGAAAGTCACCAGCAGTGAGTTTCTCAACCAGATTAAAAAACCTTTATCAAAAATCAAAGTTTTATAGGCATCAAAGGTTGCATCATCAGGAATAATAGCCAGGCTTGTAGAATGTAGTGAATCTCCCGGTCTTAAGGAAGTACCAAAAACTCTTAAGGCCGGATAAACTGCGATTACCACAGAAATAAGTAATATTATATGGAATACTATTCGCTTCCATTTGCTATCTTTTTTTACTGACATTTAATTACCTCCCTTTAGTCTTCATTTATATAGTCAATAAAACTAATTGCCCAGACTAATAAAATAACAAAAATAATTAATGAAAATGCTGCTGCATATCCATATCGATAAAACTCAAAAGCAGAACGATAAACATGGGTAACCAGAATATCTATTTTATTTGTTAAGGTGTTTTGAGTTAAAAGATAAATAACTCTTAAATTATTAAAAGTCCAGACAACTCCCAAAATTACAGCAGGTAACATAACTGGTTTTAATAGAGGTAGAGTGATATGTTTAATCTGCTGCCAGTTACTGGCTCCATCAATTTCTGCTGCCTCATAAAAATTAGGATCAATACTCTGCAGACCACCAAGAGCAATCATCATCATAAATGGAATTCCAAGCCAGATATTAACAATTAAGGCTGCCGAAAAACCTGTACTTGCCTGACTTAGCCAGGCCACCCCCGGTACACCAATTTTCCTTAAAAGTAAATTTACTGCTCCATAACGAAAATTAAACATACCCTTCCAGATTAAAACTACTATATACTGAGGAATAGCCCAGGGAATTACTAATAAAGTTCTATAAATTGATTTAAACATTAAATCACGATCAAGTATAATGGCATAAAATATTCCAAAACCTACATGAGCTACAACATTAATAACTGTCCAGGCAACAGTTCTCAGTAAAATAATCCAGAATGAACTTTCAGTTATAATCTGAATAAAATTGTCAATCCCAATATAGCTAAGCTGATCACTTTGAATAAACTGTCTCATGTTATACATATTGAGATTAGAAAAAGCAAGCCTAAAGTTATAAAAAAATGGGTAAATCACAACAAATAAAACCACTATAAAAGCCGGCAGCAACATCATATAAGAAAATTTGTGTTCTCTCCAGAAATCTTTGATAGAAAAATTTGATAAGGCTGATGTAAACCTTAAGTTTTCATCAGATTGGCTCATTTAATTACCTCCCTTTTTCATAAAGAAAAAGAGGGGATTAGTCCCCCCTTTTTAGTTGTAAAATGACTTTTTTACTGCATGCTCTTAATATTTTCTTCTGCTTCTTTCTGCATTTGTTCAGCAGCTGCTTCTGGAGATAAATCTCCACTCATAACACTCTGCAGAGCTGGTCTTACAGCATCCCAGATACCTCTCATCTCCGGTACTACTGGCATCGCCTTTCCTTTTCTTAACTGTTCTGCAGAACCTTTCATAATTGGATCATTCTGAATCTGTGGTAATCCATAAGCATGATCATTACTTGGTAGGAAATTATTATCAACATAAAGCTCCTGAGCTGCAGTACTTGTCATAAAATCAATAAACTTAATTGCAGCAATCTGTTTTTGTTCAGGTAGATCTGACAGCATAATAAAGCCTTTACCACTGGTCATCGGCTGGCCATATTTACCTGTTTTATCGAATTTAGGTATTGGTGCTACACCTAAATCAATATTATCGGCATTTTTATAACCCTCAATTGACCAGTCTCCATTAATAATAAAGGCAACATCGCCTTTTTTAAAGAGACTATCCATCAGATCATAATCAGATTCTTTAGGTACAATTTCATATTCAAACTTCAGGTCGTGAACAAACTGCAGAGAATCTACAGTAGCTTCTGTATTTAATGTTGGCTTATAATCTTCGTCAAAAACCCAGCCGCCAAAGCCACCGTGGAAAGCAGCCCACCAGAAGGGCTCATTTAAATTATATGCTAAGCCATATTTATCAACTAGACCATCACCATCTTCATCAACTGTATTTGCTTTTGCAACTTTAATTAACTCAGACCAGGTTTCTGGGGCTTGATCTACAATCTTTTTATTATACATTAACATTAAATGATTTCCCATAGTTACAGGAACACCATAAGTTTTACCATGTAAACTCATACCTGGCAGAGCAGCATCAATATACTTATCTTTCATATCCTGACTCATCAGTTTATCTAATGGCTGAGCAAGTCCCATAATTGAAAATGGACCAATATGATCAAAAGGGCTTAATACAAGATCTGGTCCCTGTCCACCCATATAAGCAGTTTGGGTGTTCTGTCTGAGATCCTCAACACTACCTGCATGAGTTCTCTCTACAGTAACATTTGGATATTTGTTTTCAAATTTTTTGATTAAGGGATCTAAAATTTCATTATCAATTCTTTCTTCATCGGCTTCCCATAATTTTAGTGTTACCTGATCAGTAATTTCCTTTTTATCTAGATTCTGCTGAGCAGCAACACCTCCAGAAAAAATAAGTGCTAAAGCTAAAACTAAAATTGAAACTTTGATAATTGACTTTCTCATTAATAATTCCTCCTTTTAATTTGTTTTAACTTAATTCTATGGTAATTTTATTTATAACAACTGGAACTTTAAATTCCAGTGTGTTATCAGAGTAAATAAACTCATTTAAATTATTACCATCAACATAGATATTTTGAGGATCCTTATTTAAATTATTGAAAATCAACTTATAATCTTTAAATTCCTGCTGATAGTTTTCTTCTGTTCTTTCTATATTAAAAATTATCTGATTATCAGTATATTGATAATTAAAATCTGTCAAATTATAGATACCATCCTGATAGTTATATGAGATACCATCATCATCGTATAGACTGTAATTACCTAAATTATTATCTTCAGTTAAGAAAATATTTAATTTCAGTGATTCAATTTTTTCTTCTTCAACATAGTTTAATTTTTTATTAAGCGGAATAATACTTCCTGCTCTAACAAAAAGTGGTAGAGTATCTAATGGTGCATCAACTATAATATGGTCTCCACCCTGATAAATTTCCTTTGTCCAGAAATCAATCCATTTTCCTTCCGGCAGATAAAGCATTCTTTTTTTCTGATCCGGCTGATATACTGGAGCTACCAATAAACTCTCTCCAATCATAAACTGATCAGATAAATTTTCACATTTTTGATCTTCTGGAAATTCCATTATTAGAGGTCTCATAACAGGAACACCAGTTTGAGAAGCCTGATAGAAAAGATTATAAAGATGAGTAATTAATTTATATCTCAGCTCAATATATTTTTTAATTATTTTTTCATGCTTCGCTCCAAAAGACCAGGGCTCCTGAGAAATTGCTCTAACCTCACAATGATTTCTAAAGAAAGGAACAAAAGCTCCCATCTGAGTCCAGCGGGTTAAGAGTTCCCCATTACTGTTGCCTGTAAAACCTCCAACATCTGTTCCACAAAAACTTACCCCTGACATGCCCAGATTCATCAGCATTGGCATCGCAATTTTTATATGATCCCAGAAACTTCGGTTATCTCCAGTCCAGACAGCTGAATAACGCTGAATACCAGCAAAACCTGACCTGGTTAGCACAAATGGTCTTTCATTTTCAAGGCTTTCTTTTAAACCTTCAAAAGTAGCCTTATCCTCTAAAAAGCCATAAAGATTATGAAACCTGCGGTGAGTTCCAGGATCTCCATCATTCTGATGCATTACATTTACATCCATAGTATCAGTTTTATTAAAGACAGCTGGCTCATTCATGTCATTCCAGATACCCTTAATTCCTAATTCCACATAATCTTTCTGCAGACCGGCCCACCAGTCTCTTACCTCTGACTGAGTAAAATCTGGAAAAGCACATTTTCCCGGCCAGACCTTATCTATAAAAACCTTACCATCAAGATATTTACAGAAATAGTCATTTTCCATACCTTCCTGATAAAGATTATATTCAGGATCTCTTTTTACCCCCGGGTCTATTATTGTAACTCCTTTGATTCCATTGTCAGCCATATTAGTAAACATAGCCTCTGGGTCAGGAAAACGATCTTCATCCCAGGTGTAAATCTTATATTCGTCCATATAATGGATATCAAAATGAAAAGCATCACAGGGAATTTCTTTGTCTCTAAAGGTCTTTACCAGCTGTTCAACCTCAGCCTGAGGATAATAGCTATAGCGTGACTGGTGATAGCCAAGTGACCATTTGGGTGGCAAAGGCATTCTGCCGGTTATATTTGAGTATTTCTGAATTACTTCTTTTATGGAGGGACCATTTAAAAAATAGTAATCCAGATCTCCACCTTCAGCCCAGAAAGAATAATAATCCTGCCCCTCACTTCCAAGATCAAAAAAGCTTCTATAGGAATTATCAAAATAAATACCATAACTATTTTCAGGGCTGTAAGAAATCAAAAAGGGAATCGATTGATATAAGGGATCAGTATCATCAACATGGGGCACAAAAGTATCATGATTCCACATTTCATAACGTCTGCCCTTTTTATCAAGCCAGCCTGTTTTCTCACCCAGACCATAAAACCTTTCGTTATTTTTAAAAGATTTCCAGGCTCTTACTTTCTGCTTTTTCCAGCCCAGAGCATGATTAGAATAATCTTGATGGATTAAATTGCCTTTTTTATCATAAACTTTAAGTAAAAACTTATCTTTTTTTACTTTAAGCAAAAGTTTTTCAGTTTCAATAATAATTTGATTATCCTTTTCTTTAATATCAAAATTATCATAGCTTAAATTATGTTTAATTACTGCTGGGGTACTCCGGTAATTTATAGATTGATTGGAATGAGCCATAATCAGCCTAAAACTGTCAGCACTTAAAAATTTTATAACAGCCTCTGCATGTTTAAACTCAAATATAATTTTGTTATTCCTTATCCTATAATTTAAAATACCCTGCAGTTTATTATAATCACTGCTGTCATCTCTGCTTTTACCCTGCAGTAGAGCTTCACTATTATCCATTAAAAAACTCCTTTCAAACTTCAAATCAAACAATAAATTAATTGCGCAATCGTTTGCACAATTCGACAAAAAAATATTATTTAGTGCTTTTCTCAATTTATATATTAATATATATCAAAAAATTTTGCAAGGATTTTTTAGAAATTTTTTATCTCTCATGTAAAAATTAGGTCAAATCTGTTATAATAACTAATAATATTAAGATAATACAGGGGGGAAATAGCTTGCATGATAATCAATTACTAAATATTTTAAAATCTACTGAAAAAATAATTCTATTTAGAGAAGTTAAAGAAAATAAAATTATTAGTAGTTTAAAAGAAATTGCAGATCAATTAGATAATTCTGATCAAACTCTAACTAATTTAATTTATGAGCTTATTGAGTTAAATATCAAAGAAGGTCTGCAGGGGGATATCTGGCATAACTATCTCAAAAAAATTGTCACTGATTCTGAAAATATCTTTTCTTTAAAAGCTGAAAAAGGTACAATAGATCAAGATTCCAGCCTCTACCTGCTGGCAAAAAATGATATTAAAATTATCACCACTTTATTTTCATTTTCTTTTAATGATCTGCTTATTAACCTTGATTTTGAGGATTTTGAACATCTAGGTAATTTTAAACTAGCTGAAACAGATCGAAATCTTGAGAAAGAAAATTTATTTAAAAAACTCTTTGTCTCTGCTTCTATTGATGATAATTTAAAAGCGTTAATAAATTTTTATTATAATCATGGTGCTTCTATTTTAAATGAAAGCCGAGCTTTTTTCTGGCAGGATAACAAATTAACTCGAGTCAATAATTCTGATCCAATTACTTTTGCGAATCTAATTTCTTATCAAAAAACACAGCAAAAATTAATAGAAAACACTAAAAGTTTTTTAAATGGATTTCAGGCTCATAATGTACTGCTCTATGGAGATAGTGGTACAGGCAAATCATCTTCTGTTAAGGCCCTGGTTAACAAATTTTATCAGCAGGGACTTCGTTTAATAGAAATAAATAGCTCTCAAATTAAAGAATTACCTTCAATTCTTGAATACTTAAATGAACGAGGACTTTATTTTATAATTTTTATGGATGATCTTTCTTTTGAAGAGTTCGAAACAGATTATAAATATTTAAAAGCAGTTATGGAGGGCGGAATTGAATCCCGACCAGATAATGTTCTATTTTATGCCACAAGTAATCGCAGACATCTGGTTAGAGAAAAGTGGCAGGATCGAGAATCGGAAATCCATGAAAATGATATTTTAAATGAAAAATTATCGCTTTCGGAAAGATTTGGTCTGACTTTAATGTTTTCTAATCCAGCCCAGGATGAGTATTTAAAAATAGTCAAAGGTCTGGCTGCTCAGGAGAATATTAATCTTAAAAAAGATGAATTAGAAAAAAGAGCACTGCAGTGGAGCAGATGGAATAATGGTCGTTCCGGACGTTCAGCCAGACAGTTTATAGATCAACTGTTAAAAGAAAATCATTTTCAAAAATCAAGATAATAATAATCTAAATTTAATACCGTTCTTTAAAGCTAAGACAGTTGATTTATAACCATCTAACTTTAAAAGAACGGTATTGATAATTTTAACTTATTTTTATTTTGGTATTGGATATAATTTACCACCGTGACTATCTAAAAATCCTTTTAATTCTTCCAATTCAGTTCCAGATATTTTTAAGTCCTGATTATTTTCCTGATATATTTTTAATGCCAGATCTAGCATTCGATTATCTCCAGGACTAACAGCTGTATCTACATCCTGAGATAGGGTAAACTTAAGTGCCAGTTCAGCCAGACGATCATTATCATAAATTGGTTTATACCAGGTATTATAATTTTTTTGACGACCATCCTGCCAGCGTTTTTGAGCTAGAGCTTTAATTGCAATGATTCCCATTCCTTTTTTTCTAGCCTGCTTAATTACTTCTGGTCCCTGATTAAAGTTAAACCAATAGTTCCAGTTCACAGGAAACATTATGGTATCAAAATCAAAACTTTTAATTAATTTTAAAGCAGCCCATTCTTTATGAGCTGAAAATCCAATATGTTTTATCAATCCCTCTTCTTTAGCCTCAATAATTGCTTCCAGGGCACCACCAGAACCAAGTGCTTTATTTAGTGCATCTTCATCTGTAACCTCGTGCAGCTGGTAGAGGTCAAAATAATCTGTTTCCAATAATTTTAGCGATTTTTCTATATCTTTTTTTACCTGTTCTTTTGTCTGACCAGGTTCTGTTTTATTGGCCAGATAGACTTTATCACGATAAGGTTTAAGGGCAGGACCCAGAATATTCTGTGCATTACCATAGGTTGGACCTACATCAAAGAAGTTTATACCTTTTTTAACAGCAGCTTCAACTATCTGATCGGCCTCTTTTTGGGGCGTATTCATTAACATTATTCCACCAAAAGTAATTTCTGATACGTTCAAATCAGTTTTGCCGAGTTTTCGATATTTCATTATTTGTACCTCCTCGATTTATTTGAAGTTTTCTCTATATGCAATAATAATATATCTAATAAAAAATAGCAAGGGAGCTCACCAGATAGACAGCTAAACTCCCTCGAATTTTGATCTTATTTTTTTAATTTTATTTTAGCTTCAACTTCAATCCTATCATTAATTTTAAGTCCTGGATAAGCAAAATATGGTTTTCCATTCTCCTGCCAGAAAATCTCCTGTATTCTTCCATGGCGGTTGGGATCATAAAGTGGATTTCCTTTAATCTCTTTATATGGTCTGGCATGGTAGACCAATAAATCCGTAACCCCATCTTCGGACTTTGTAAAAGAATTATGACCCGGTCCATAAAGTGAAGTCACCTCACTGGTTTTTAAAACAGGCTTTTTACTTTTAGTCCAGGAACTGCGGTCCAGAAGATTACTGTTCTGATCAGCACTCAAAAGCCCCATACAATAAGGAGCTCCTGTTTCACTGGCAGAAAATGTAACAAATATTTCCCCATTTCGTTTAATTACAGCCGGACCTTCATTTACATCAAAACCAATTACTTCCCAGTCATATTCTGGTTCTGAAAGTAAGTGCTGGCTCTTAATTGTCCAGGGGTTTTCCATTTCTGCAATATAGAGATTTGAAATTGTATTATCAGCTACTTTTTGCGCCCAGATTAAATACCTTTTACCCTGATGTTTAAAGGTGGTTGCATCAAGACTGAAACTTTCAAATTCAATATTAATTTCACCTTTTTCAATCCATTCGCCAGTAAGAGGATTTTCATCCTGACATTCCAAAACATAAGGGCGAATAGCCCAGACATCATCTTTTTTACCTGCAGCAAAATAAATATACCATTTGCCATTAATATAATGAATTTCAGGTGCCCAGATATGTTTACTCATTTCACCCTGGTCATATTTTTCCCAGAGCACATATTCTTCTGCGTTTTTTAAATCACTTATATTTTTAGCTCTTCTTAGAACAATCCGATCGTAATCAGGATAAGAACCTGTAAAGTAATAATAACCATCACTATGTTTATAGATATAGGGATCAGCTCTCTTCTCTACCAACGGCTCAGGATAATTAATCTCGCTTAGTTTACCTTTAACTACCAATTCCCCTTTTGCTTTCAGTTCATCCAGATCTATATTCTCCCACTGAACACCCCTGTAGCTATATTTACCATCCAGAAAAATTTTAATCTTTTCTGGTAGTTCAATTGCAGCTGGATCAGAGCTGACAATTTCTATTGCTTCAATTTTTGTAATTTCTTCAGTATAATTATTCATTTTTATCCCACCTAACTCAATGTAATTAAAGTTACCGAAGCTGCAGGCAGCTTAGCTTTAAGCTGAGCCTCAGCGAATTCTATTTTATTAAATTCTACAGGCTTAAGATTATCAGGATTATCAAAACTATTATGAGCATTTAACTGAGATGCTGTTAGAACTCTAGCCTTTACTTCAGACAAATTTAAGTTTTCTGCTAATAAGTTAGTTTTTAATTCTATTTCTTTATTTGGATCTAAATTACAAACAGTAATATTTACTTCTCCCTCTTTATTTACTGAAGCAGATGCATTTAATGCCGGAATTTCTTGATCATCAAATTTATAAGCTTCACTCTCAAGATCAAAATGAAGAAGCTCTGCATTTTGATGTACTTTATACATTTCAAACACATGATAACTTGGGGTTAAAATCATATCCTCTTTATCAGTTAATATCATAGCCTGGAGTACATTATTAGTCTGAGCTATATTAGCCATTCTAACTCGATCAGCATGCTGATTAAAGATATTTAAAGTTACTCCAGCAATCAGTGCATCTCTTAAAGTATTCTGCTGATACAAAAACCCAGGATTTGTTCCTGGCTTAACATCATACCAGGCTCCCCACTCATCAACAATCATTGCGATTCTTTTTTCTGGATCATAACGATCCATAATTGCACCATGTTTGGAAATCAATTCATCCATTTTGAGAGCTTTCTTTAAAGTTATAAACCACTCATCTTCTTTAAAGTCAGTTGCAGACCCTTTACCTTCCCAGAAATCACCAGGAATTGTGTAATAATGAAGACTTAAGCCATCCATCTGGCTGGCTGCATTTTCCATTAAGACTTCCGTCCAGTTATAATCATCTATATTAGCACCACAGGCAATCTTAAAAATTTCATTATCACCATGGTCGCGGACATAAGTCTGATAATTACGATACTGATCTGCATAATATTCAGGTCTCATATTACCACCACAGCCCCAATTTTCATTTCCAACTCCAAAATATTTTAAATGCCAGGGCTCTTCGCGGCCATTTTCTTTTCTCCAGTCAGACATTGGAGATTCTCCGTCATGAGTAATATAATCAATCCATTCCTGCATTTCTCTAATAGTTCCACTGCCAACATTGCCTGAAATATATGGCTCTGCTCCCAGCAGATCACATAATTTCATAAATTCGTGAGTTCCAAAATGATTGTTTTCAGTTACATTACCCCAGTGAGTATTTACAATTGTTGCCCTTTCTTCTCTGGGGCCAACACCGTCTTTCCAGTGATATTCATCTGCAAAACAGCCTCCCGGCCATCTTAAAACAGGAATATCAATATTTTTCAGGGCTTCTACTACATCTGTTCTAATCCCATTTTGATTGGGAATATCGGAATCTTCTCCAACCCAGAAACCCTCATAAATGCATCTGCCTAAATGTTCGGCAAAATGTCCATAAATATTTTTATTTATTTTTTCTTTCTTTTCATCTAAATTAATATTTAATTTATTCATAACTACACTCCTAACATCATCAATTTTTTATTTAGTCAGTCTAATAACATTCCAGGATAGTTTGGGTAATTCAGCAGTTAGTTTGTTTCCTTTTACTTCTGAGCTGCCGTTACTATGAGGTTTAACATTATTTGGATTTTCTTCAGTATTAACAGCCTTAAGATCCTCATTTTCCAGGACAATATGTTCAACAACCTGATAATCTTCAAATCCATTTAGTTGAGTGTCTAATTTCAGAGCAGATTCAGTATCTCTATTAACGGCAAAGATAGTAAGTTCTTCCTTATCTTCATCAAATATTGTTACCTGATCCAAAAGATCAACATCTTTAAAATCTTTACTATCATATGTGGGAGAAGTTACTCGACTGTCTAAAACAGTACCTCTACCAAATTTAGAAGCATGATAATAAGGATAAAAAATAGTCTGTCTCCAGCTCCCTCCATCTTCACTAGTCATTATTGGTGCAATAACATTTACAAGTTGAGCCTGATTGGCAATTTTAACCCGATCTGCATGTTTTAATAAAGTAATTAAGGTCAATCCCACCACAAGTGCATCTTCAAAATTATAAATGTCTTCTAACTGTGGAGGTGCAACTTGCCAGGGCTCTCTCTTTTTGTCAGCATCATCAGAGTGATACCAAACATTCCACTCATCAAATGATAAATTAACAGTTTTATCACTATTTTTCTTAGCTTTAATATAGTCACATATTGAAACAACTGAATGGATAAAATCGTCGAGACTTTCTGTCTGAGCCAGGAAGTTTTTAATATCATCTTCATCATTACGGAAATACTGATGTAAAGAAATATAATCAATATGTTCATAAGTATGTTCTAAAACAGTTGCTTCCCAATCAGCAAAAGTTGGCATCTGACGGTTTGAGCTTCCAGAAACAACAAGTTCAATATCGGGATCAAGTCCCTTCATAACCTTTGCTGTTTCTAAAGCCAGACGTCCATATTCGTCAGCTGTTTTATGTCCAATCTGCCAGGGACCATCCATCTCATTTCCAAGACACCAGGTTTTGATATTATAGGGCTCCTCTCTGCCGTGTTCTTTGCGTAAATCACTGTAATAACTTCCACCAGGATGATTACAGTACTCTAAATAATTGCGGGCAGCATCAATTCCTCTAGTTCCTAAGTTAACAGCCATCATAACATCAGTTCCTGCTTTTTCAGCCCACTGCATAAACTCATTGGTGCCAACTTCATTTGTCTCAACAGTTCTCCAGGCTAGTTCAAGCCGATTCGGCCTATCTTCTACAGGACCAACTCCATCCTCCCAGTTATAACCAGAAACAAAATTCCCACCAGGATAGCGAATAATTGGAGGATCTATTTCTTTAATTAATTCTAATACATCTTCTCTAAAACCATTTTCATCTGCTGTTTGATGATCGGGCTGATAAATCCCTGTATAAACTGCACGACCCAGATGTTCAATAAAGGAACCAAAAATTCTCTCATCTACCTCACTAACTGTAAAGTTACGATCTAAATAAACATTGGCTTTCTTTTTTGTCATAATTTTCTTCCCTTCTTTATAATAATATATTTTCAAAAACTCCATCTCCTACAAAATTAATTACCCTCACTATCCAATTGTTAACTTAATTGCTTTTGTTTTAGTATTAACTAAAGAACATTTCTAAAAAACGGCTTATTATAAGCAAATAAAGATTTTATGAGCTTCTAAAATTGGTTTAAAAGTTGAATGATTAGTTTAGTTATTTAGTTTTCATTAAAAGTATAGCATATGCTTTAGATTGATGTCAAATCACTTTTGCTAAATAATCAAATAATTTTTATAATTGCTTCAAAATAACTGCTATATCAGTATTTAAAAGTTTAATATTAAACTATATTTTGTTTTAATTAAATTTAAATCAAAATAAT
Organism: Halanaerobium sp. ST460_2HS_T2; assembly: GCF_003337665.1. NCBI lineage: Bacteria > Bacillati > Bacillota > Clostridia > Halanaerobiales > Halanaerobiaceae > Halanaerobium > Halanaerobium sp. ST460_2HS_T2. Next base: position 78,604 of record NZ_QPJF01000009.1, on the reverse strand, counting down.
TTGCCTTGTTAATTTTAAAAAATAACTTAAATTTGATTTTTCATTAAAAGTGTTTTATAATTGACTAAAATAAATAAAGTTTGGAGGGAAGAATTTGATTTTAATAGATAATTTAAGAGACGGGTTAAATACTTTTAAAGCCTTGAGTTCTGAATCTAGAATTAAAATTTTAGAACTGCTGTCTGAATACAACAGGCTTAATATGAATGAGCTTGCTGAAAAGCTTGAGTTAACAAATGGTGCCATTACCTCTCATGTCAAAAAACTTGAAGAATGTGGATTGATCAAGGTTTCAACAGAATCCGCCGCCAGAGGTAATCAAAAGCTTTGTTATTTACATGAAGATAAACTTATTTTTGATTTAAAAAAGAAAAGAAAAGAAAAATTTTATGAGTCTGAAATTGCAGTTGGTCATTTTTCTGACTATGATGTCTATCCTACCTGTGGTCTTGCTAATAAAGACCACATCATTGGAGAAGTTGATGATCCCAGCTTTTTTGCCGATCCAGAAAGAATAAATAGTCAAATTTTATGGTTTACTAAAGGTTTTATAGAATATCGATTGCCTAATTATTTAAAACCAGGACAAAAACTTACCGAAATACAAATTTCAATGGAAATAAGTTCTGAGGCGCCAGGTGTCTGTAATGACTGGCCTTCTGATATATTCTTTTATTTAAATGATCATGAACTTGGCAGCTGGACAAGTCCGGGAGATTTTGGTGAAACTAAGGGGATTTTTACACCTTCCTGGTGGTATCCTAATTGGAATCAGTACGGCCTTTTAAAATTACTATCTGTAAGTAAATATGGAACTTTTATTGATGGCTCTAAAATTTCGGAAGTTACAATTGATGACCTTGAGCTTGATCATAAAAGTAATTTTAAATTTAAACTGGCTGTACCGGAAAAAGCTGAAAATAAAGGTGGTTTAACCATTTTTGGAGAGAATTTTGGAAATTATAATCAAAGCATTTATGTCAGACTTATTTACAGTTAAATTAAAATCTATCTAACAATTAAGTTAAACATACTTCAAATATTAAAATTGTATATTACGGGGTGTAGTTCAATAATGATGTATAATCAGGATCAATTTATAATAAAACTTGGCAGAAAAGCAACAATAAGTGGTTTAATTGGATTTCTTTGCGGACTTATTGCTGCTTTTTTACTTTCTTTTTCTATAATAGCAATAGCTTTTACTGCTATTATTTTCTCTTTCTTTTTTACTTCCGCTTTCTGGGGAATACATAATTTAAAAATGTGGTTCAATAAATATCGTTATCGCATGCCTGAATACCTCTGGTATTTTTTAAATATTTTTGTATATTTAGGAGGAGTTATTGTAGGTTTAATAGGTTATGGTTTTATAGAACATTTCCTTTTACTCCTGGCAATGGATCAACACAAAAAGGGCACCGGATTAATTGGAGCTCAGATTATACTTTTACCTTATCTGGGGAAGATTTATGCAGATAAAATAAACTATAATATTTAATTTTTAGCAGTAATAAATTCAATAAATCTGGCAGTTAAAGTTGGATCAAACTGACTGCCTGCTTTTCTTTCCAGCTCTGTCATCACTTCTTTTTTATTCATTTTTCTAGAATAATAATTTTTATTTAACATAGCATCATAAGCATCTATAATCAAAATTATTCTTGATAAATATGGAATCTCCTCTTTTGCTAAGCCCTCAGGATAGCCATTTCCATCCCATCTTTCATGGTGATATAAAATTGCTTTTGCCAGTGATGCAAATTCTTTCGAAGCTGCAGCAATTTTATAACCAACTTCTGAATGTTCTTTTATTTTCTCCCACTCTTTAGAATTCAACTTATCTTTTTTAGTTAATATTTGTTCTGGTATTGAAATTTTGCCGATATCATGCAGTTCAGCCAGTTCAATCAACTTACTTTTTTCTGTGTTTTCTAGTTCCAGATAATCTGCAAAACCAGCTGCTATTTTTTTCATCCGCTGAAGATGTAAGCTGTCTTCATAACTTTTTGCTTCAAGTGAGCTTAAAATATTAGAAATCAACTTCTTTTTAGCTTCTTTGCTCTGGCTGATCTTTTCCTGATACATCTTCTTATCAGCCTGATTAAAGATCTCAAATAAATCTTCACTCTCTTTATTTTTAACTGCTGAACCGACAGCAAGTGAAATCATAATTTCTTCTTTATTTGTTTTATTACATTTTTCCTTGATTCTTTGAACTATTTTTTTCATATCTGCTTCACTCGTATCCGGTAATATAATAACAAATTCATCTCCGGCCCAGCGCCCAACTAAATCAGAAGATCTTGTTGATTCTTTAAGAATTCTGGCAGTTTTAATTAAAAGCTGATCTCCTTTTTGATGACCGAAAGTATCATTAAAGAGTTTAAGTCCATTGACATCAATCATAATTATTGAGACAGGTAGTTTTCTGGACGAATTTAATCTTGTCATTTCTTCTTCCAGAAAAGTCCTATTATACAAATCTGTTAGATTATCGTGATAACTTAAATATTTGATTTCTTCTTCTTTAGTTTTATAATCAGTATAATCAATTCTCATACTCAAAATTGCTGTACTAAAATCTGCCTGTACAAATTTAGTTTCTTTCATCAAAAAATATCTTAAACTACCGTTTTTATTATATGTTTTCATGATATACTCTTTGTCTTCTCCATTTAATATATCACGAATATTTTCCTGTGCTCTTATTTTATACTCAATCGGAACTAAATTCTTAAACATCATTTCTCCTTCTAATTCTTCTCTGCTGTAACCTGTATACTGGCAGATTGCATCATTAACAGTAATTATTTTTCCGTCCTTATTAAGTAAAAGCATTCCAGCCGGGGATTGATTGAATAATTTTTGATACTGCTCTTCTCTAATTTTTAAGCGGTAATGCAAATCTTCATAATAGATCGCAAATATTCCCAGCATAAACAATAGCGAAAAAAGTCCCTTGAAAAAAATACCGTATTTTTCAAAATAAGAGTTAAAACGAAGATAGGGCAAAAAAAGCACAGTTAACCCCAGAGCCACACTATTAAAACCCAAAAAATTAAAATAGTTATTAAATGCCTGATTAAAAAAAACATCTGCACTTTTAAAAAAAGCAGCAGCTAGATAAATCAGGGCAGGTGCAAAAATAATAAAACGATTAAAAGTAAAAGAACTAAAAACCACAACTAAAACCAATAATTTTAAAATTTTAAGATAAACTGAATTTAACTCCAGCTGAAAATACCTATGAACAGCTTTTAACAGGTAATAGGCTTCAAAAATTATAAAAACTGCATAGAAAGTATATAAAATTTCAAAATCAAAATAATAATATAGTATATCTACAGCATTGGCCAGAAAACTCAAAATCGCAAAGACTGTAAAATACAACAAATATCTATTTTGGTTTCTCTGATACAATAAAAAAATTCCCAGGGCAAAGATGATAAACCCGGCTGAATAAATATATGTAAAACCAAGTTCTAAAAGACTCAAAAAATTCAATTATAAACACCTCAATAAAAATTATGATCAAATTATACTACATATTTATTATAAAAATTGTTATATTTATAATATTCGCCAAAAATTTGCTCTGCCCTTCTTTTATCAAAATAATATCTTTTATATTTAAAAACCCCTTTCCGATAAAGCAGAATTGATAATCTTATCTGCTTAAAACCGTAAAAAGGGGGGCCTCCTGATTTTAAATTAAAATCTTAAGTTTAGTGGTTATATAAATTTTTAAAAATTTTTTCTAATAAATCAGGTTTAGCAAGTTTAGCAGTCCATTTTTTAGGAATTGAGTCATAACCATAATAAGCTCCAGCCAGCTGACCGGTTACAGCTGCCACTGTATCTGCATCATCACCTAAATTAGCAGCCAAAATAAGAGCCTCTTTAAATGAATCAGTTTTTAAAAAAGACCAGATACTTGCTTCCAGAGTATTGATTACAAAACCATCAGATTTAATCTCACTTCTATTTTTTTGGAAAGCTCCCTTAACTGCCAGAATTACTCTGTCATTTAAATTAAGATCTACAGCTGTATCTTTAATTACTTTTACCTTAAATGCATCCATCTCAATTCGAGCATTGATAAACTGCTGTAATAAACCACCAAAATAACGACAGCTATCAATCGCCATTTGATTATTATGGGTTGTTAATGAACTTTCACCTGAATATTTTACAGCATCCATAAAATCATCCCGAAAAAAAATTGGAACAGGAGCTAATCTCATTAAAGAACCATTACCTGCCGCTCTATCTTTTACCGGGGGCAGCTTTTCATTTTCTTCAAAAAATTCCAGAGAATGTGCTGTATTGGCTCCAATATCAAAACAACTTCCGGTAGAACTTAAATAACCATTTCTATACCAGTCTAAATACCTCAACAGCTGATCTTGTTGGTTAAACCCTTTTTTACTCAAACTTTCTGCCAGACAGAGAGCCATAGAACTATCATCTGTCCAATATCCTGCCTCAAGTCCGTGGGGACCATCAGACCTCATATCAGTAATTTTTTTAAAACTATCTCTTTTTTTAAATTCTACTGCAGCTCCCAGGGCATCACCGACTATAAGACCAAAAAAAGCTCCAGCAGCATTATTTTTTCTTTTCATTTCTATTTTTTGCATCAGTTTCTGATTATCAGATGGAGTCTGAGCCACTAAAATCACCCTTCCATTAATTTTCCTTCAAAAAAAGAGAATAATCAGCTGATTATTCTCTTTAAATCTTATTTACCTACAATTTTTTTGATTTTATTGGTAGCATCTAATAATGGACTGACCGAATCATCATAATTTACTGTGTCAATTAGCAGTGAAATTAATTTAGACATGTCAACCTCTTCAAACCAATCTGCATCTTTAAATTTCTGTGGAATATAGGTCATATTAGTTGAAAATAACTTGGTTATATAACCTTTCTCATAGTATTCATTCATTTTTTCTATACCATTGGTAAAGAAAGTAAAAGAAACTGCAACATATATATTACGTGCATTTTTCTTTTTGAGCTCCCTGGCAATTTCAAAAACAGAACCCCCAGAAGCAATCATATCATCTACAATCAATATATCCTTACCTGCTACTTCTGCTCCCATATATTCGTGTTGAATAATCGGATTTCTACCATCAACAATTTTTTTGTAATCTCTTCGCTTATAAAATAAACCTACATCAAGTCCAAGTACACTTGCATAGTAGATTGCTCTATCCATTGCTCCAGTATCGGGAGAAATAACCATCATTTCATCTTTATCAAAACAAATTTGGTCATCAACCCTATGCATTGCTTTAATAATCTGATAGGTAGAATGTAAACTTTCAAAACCAGTCTGAGGAATAGCATTCTGGACTCTGGTCTCATGAGCATCAAAGGTGAAAATGTTTTCAACACCCAAATTTTCTAGCTCCTGTAGGGCCATCGCACAGTCTAAAGACTCTCTACTATTTCTTTTGTCCTGTCTCCCTTCATATAAAAGCGGCATAATAACATGGATTCTTCTGGCTTTACCTGCAATTGCAGAAATAAGTCGCTTAATATCCTGAAAATGATCATCAGGACTCATCCTATTTTCAATCCCAAACATATTATACGTCACATTATAGTTGCCAATGTCAGCTAAAATATAAATATCTTTTCCTCTAATTGATTCTTTAAGCTGTGCTTTTGCTTCTCCATTAGCAAATCGAACAATTTTACTATCAATAATGTAGGAATCTTTAATTTCATCTACATGATATTCGCTACAGCTGCTGGCAAATTCTTCTCTTCTTCGGTTAACAATATAATCATCTACTTTTTTACCCAGCCCCTTACAGCTATCATGTACAATAATTCCCAGTTGCCCAAATGGTATCTTTGTGATTTTTTGTTCTTCCACTTTTGTTTTAGCACCTCATTTATATATTATTTTCTTATCCCCTAATAATATTTCAAGATTTAATTTGAATATCCTTTTTCTCTTTCTTAATTAATGAAAGTCTATATATTAATTATATTCTCACAATGATATATTCTGCCATTTTTTTAAATTTTTACTTAAACTAAATAGATTAAAAATGTTCTGGCCAGGCCAAGAAAAACAAAGAAACCAAAGACATCAGTAACAGTTGTCAAGAATATTGCTGAGGCCAGTGCCGGATCAATTCCCAGTGACTGTAATGAAAGGGGAATTAAGAAACCAAACATACCTGCAATCAATAAATTAAGAATCATAGCCATAAAGATAATTATTCCCAGATAATAATTTCCATACATTAAATACAGAATCAAACCTGTAACCAGACCGGTAGCAGCCCCATTGATAATTCCAACCATCGCTTCCTTAAGCAAGAGTTTCCAGTTATCTTTAAAATCAATTTCTCCCAGAGCAATTCCTCTAATAACTATAGAAAGTGTCTGAGTTCCTGCATTTCCACCCATACCTGCAACTATTGGCATCGCAGCTGCCAGAGCAACAACCTGAGAAATAACATCTTCAAATATAGCAACTGTAAAGGTTGCTAAAAAAGCTGTTGCCAGATTTATAAACATCCAGGGCAATCTACTTTTAACAGACTGAAACAGAGTTGCATCTGAGCTTTCCTCTTCATCCACTCCATGCATTTTATATAAATCCTCAGTGTTTTCAGCCTCAATTACATCAATAATATCATCAACTGTAATTATTCCAATTAAGATTCCACTTTTATTGATTACAGGGATTACTGTTAGATCATATTTTGCTACCTGCTGAGCAACAATTTCCTGGTCTACATCAGCAGAAACTTTAATGATATTATCATCCATTAAATCTTCCAGTTTTTTTTCATCATCGGAACTCAATATATCTCTTAAATCAACACTTCCCACCAGCTTTTTGTTATCATCAGAAACAAAAATAGTATCAATTATTTCTGTATCAGGAGCAATTTTCTTTAATTTTTGCAGAGCTTCTATAGTTTTTAAATTCTTATTTAGTAAAAGATATTCGGTGGTCATAATACCACCAGCAGATTCTCTATCATATCCCAGCAGATTTTTTACTACTAGAGCATCATCCTGCTTCATATGTCTCAGCAGTTCTTTTCTTTTTTGTATTGGCAGTAAACCTAAAATATCAGTAATATCATCCGCTGCCATATGAGAGAAAATCTCAATAATTTCTTCTGAGTTTTTACATTTCAAAATATCAATCTGCAAATCTTTTTCCGATTCTTCAAAGATATCTGCAAGGTCTTCTGTTTCCAGCAATTTTGTAAAACTATTTATTTTAGAAGCCTCAAGTTCAGAAAGAGCTTCTGCAATATCAATAGGATGATTATCTTCTATCCAATCTTCTTTTACATTTTCCTCTTTGTTTAGATAGTTATTAATTTCATCTTTGATGTGATCAATTTTTTCTACCATTAAATCACCCCTATTAAAAAAATAATATTAAGCTCTAACCAGTAATTTTAATTCTATTTTTAATTATAACAGTAATTATGGATAGATAAAAGTAATTGAAAATAAAATATTTTTAAACAGTTAACATCTTCCAACAGAAGCTTAAAACATAATCTTAAACTGTTATTATGAAAATAATGGAATCTGTGTTATAATATAATTGCTTTGACTTTCAAATAATTAAACTTTAGAAAGGATTGTTTATCAGTGTTAGAAAAAACCAGCCTAAAAGATTTATTAGCAAATCACAGCACTATGATTGAGATTAAATCAGGCAAAAATATTTACAGTTATGGTCAAAATGCAGATAAAATTTATTTTATTTTAAATGGTTTAGTTCGAGTATTTATCAGGGATAATGATCAGGAATTAGAAATCCAGCGTCAAAAAAACGGCAGTTTTGTTGGTGAAAGTGCTTTTACTGCAGATCACTACAGTTCTCGAGCAGAAGCATATTTGAATACAAAAATACTGGAGTTTAAGGTTTCTGATTTAAAATTTATTATGCAGAAAAATGTTTCTTTTGCCAGTAAAATGATCAATAACCTCTCCAGTTATATTGAAAAATTAGAAAACAAAAATAAAATTAATCTGCCTCCAATAAATAAAATTAATAAAAAAAAGGAAATTAAAAAAGAGATAAAAGATAGATCTGGTTTTTATTTAGAGGGACACAAAACTTATGAGAAAAAAACAGATTCTAAAGATGAATATTACCTTTATGATAAAGAAATTGAATGTCCGGTCTGTTCTAAGAAAATGTCCGTTAAGAAAATCAGAAACTCTCGACTTCGTATTAAAAAAATCCGAGAAGATTTACGCCCCTTATATAAAGATTTCAATCTTTATAATTACAGTATCCTCTCCTGTTCTAATTGTTTATTTACAGCCAGAAGGAAAGATTTTAATAACATTTCTAAAAGCAAAAAACAAATTATAAAAGAAAATTTTAAGGATTTGATAAAAAATACATTAAGTAATGATTTTAAAATAGAATTTTCCGAACCCAGGAGTATCAACCAGGTCCTCGATGCCCATTATCTTGCTTTAAAACTTTATAATTATATAGACCTTAATGCAGACAGAAAAGCCTTTCTCTGGCGTGAATTAAGCTGGATCTACGAAGACCTTGGTGAAAATCAACTTTCAGAAAAAGCATCATTAAAAGCTTTAAATAATCTGGAAGAATTTTATTTTAAAGCAACAGATAATCATCCTAAAAAAGAAACTAATAAATTAAGTTTATTACTTTCGGTTTTATACTACAAGCACAACCAGAATCACAAAGCATTACCACTGCTGGATGAACTGATTAGAGATAATAAAGTTAATATCAGACACCGAAACAAAGCCAAAGATCTATTTTTAAAAATTAGAGAAGTAAATAATTAACTATCAAAGACAAAGAGAATTTTACCCACAGGTTTTTTCGACTTAAAATTACTCTTTTAAATAAGCTGCTAATTTTTTGGGAGAAGCTGTTTCGAATTGTCCCGAATCTAATTTCCAGTATTGAGCAGCATTAGATAGTTGACTAATAAAAGAAATTAACTGTGGATGACAGGTCAAAATAAATATCTGATGTCTGCTGGCGAGTTCAACAAGTAATTTAGCAGTATTATATAAATGATTCTGATCAAAATTAACAAGGGAATCATCCAGCACCAGTGGTAAGGGCGGTTTAATTTCTTTTATTCTGCTCAACCTTACTGCCAGGAATAGCTGCTCAAGACTGCCGCGACTTAACTCTTTTGTACTATTAAACTGCCTGCCATTTTCTGTAACAACCCTGAAATCCTGTTGATCAAGCTCCGCAGCTGTTTTGAGATCACAGTAATGATGACTGGTAATTCTGCTTAAAATGTCAGAAGCAGGCTTTAACAATTCTGTTTCAGCTTTTTCAATCATTCGGGAACGTAACTTTTTAAGAATAAAACTAACACTTTTATTTACCGCATAACTTTGAGCCTGTTTTTCCAGCCCGGTCTGAGCCAGATCAATTTTTTGCTGAGCCGATTCTAATTTTGTGGAAGTAGATAAAGCATTAATTCTATTTTTTACAGTAGTTATTTTTTCTTCCAGTGATTCTTTCTCCTGCTTTAAATTATTTATTTGAACAGATAATGATTCTTTCTTTTTTTCTACAGCAGATTGAGATGTAAATTTATGATAAAAGCCAATAAATGTCTGATAATAATCTCTATCCTGTTTTAATTCAAAAAGAGCTGTTTTTACTGTATCAGAGGCATTTAGAGTATGTTTTAGCTGAGATTTAATTTTCCTATATTCTTCAGTCAGATCCTTTAATTCCTTAATTTTATCAAACTCACTAAATAAAATCTGATAATTTTCTATTAAATCTATTCCAGCAAAAGTATTAAAATCCAGACTGCAGTAGGATGAGCTTTCTTTGATTAAATTTTTTATTCCGGTCAAATTCATTTTTAATTTCTGTTTTTCAGTTTGGTTTTCTTCTTTTTTTATTTTAAGTTCTCTATATCTTCTTTTTTTATCACGAACTTCTCTTAAATATGAATCTATAAAAGACAGATAATCAGCTTCTGAAATCCCTAAAATTTTTGCATATTTATTTAAATCAGCTCTAACCTGCTCTAAATAAGAAGTTTTTTTCTTTAATTCGAGCTCTTTATTCTGCAGCTGGTTTTTATTTAACTGTTCTTCTTTTTCTAACTTCGATAATCTCTGTTTTTCCAGTTTAGAACTTCTATAATTTGAGCTGTAGTAAATAAAGGCTGTCAGAGCCAGCACTAAAGAAAAATATTTTAATTGCTCAATATTTATCCAAAAAGAAGACCCCAGAGTCAAAAAAGACAGGGCCAGAACAAAATAGCTCTGTTTTAAAATCAAAGAAGGTTTTTTGAAATCTATTTCTTCCAGTTCCTGTCTGTTTTCTTCGAGTTTATAGCTTAAATTTTTAAGTTCTGATTCAATTTTTTCAATATCGTAATTAAGATCTCGGTATTTTTTGAGTTTCTGATTTATATCTTTTTCTTTAATTAAATCAACTTTAATATTCTCCAGCTGCTGCAGGCCATTATTCCAGCTGGTATCTAAATTTTCTAATTCTGACAGCAATTGCTGTTTTGATTTTTCTATTTTATCCTCCTGCAGAAGATAATTTTTTATTCTTTCTTTAAGACTCTCCTCTTTTTGCTGAAATTTTCTTATTTTTTTACTTTCATGCTCCATAAAAATTAAAAATTGATCCAGATTTGTTTGCAGACCGGTATTTTCTGCATTAATTTCTGAATTATTTAACTGAGAAGAAGTTTGGAGAGAATTTTTGTTTATGACTTTATTCAATTTTTGACTCAAATTAACTATTTCTTTCAATTCAGAGTAATTATTTTTTAATAAGTCTATTAAAATATAATGGTTTTCCAGTTTTTCTATTTCCCGCCTTTTACTATTTAACTTATTCTGAAACTGACTTAAATCTTTATTTTTTTGTCTAAACTCATCAACTTCTAATAGAGCCTGATCCCTTTTTTCTTCTGCTTCTCTAATCTGATTATAATAAGGTTTAAAAGATGCTACAGTAGGATCTCCTAATTTACCGCCTATACTTTTAGCATAATTAAAATATTTATCCGCAATTTCTGGAACTTTTACCAATTCTGAAAATCCTGCTCCAAGCAAAATTGAATAAAGACGTTTTTCTTTCTTTTTTCCTTTGGCAATTTTAGCTAAATCCTGTAATTCATTCAAACTGATACTAAAAAGATGTTGATAACTCAACTGATCAAGATTATTAAATAATTCCGAAGCACTCTTTTCCTGCTGATCATCATCTATAACTTTCGGAGCTGCATATCCATCTATAAAAAGGCTAAATTTTTTATCTGCTTTTTTTAGTTCTGCTTCTATATAATAATTATCTACTGCTGGAGGAATAGAATTATCTTTTGGCAGACCAAAAGGTAAGTAGCGAAGTAATTTTAAAAAAGTACTTTTCCCGGCTCTATTTTTACCGCCAATTACCACTAAATTTTTTGAAATCCCCTCTAAATTCTGGTTATTAAAAATACCAAAATCTCTAATATATATTTTCTTATAATACATTTAATCGCCATCCTCAATTAACTCTGAAATTATAATTCTTTCTACTTCGGATAAAATTTCACGCTGCAGCTTTTTCTCTGGATAAAATTTATAGTTTTCTCTATCTTCATTATCCTGATTTCCCTGCCAGATCTGTCCCCATTCTGCTAGCAGTTCCTGATTAAGTTCTGCATCAGTAAGGCTTTCCTCAATTAATTCTTTTATATTTTGGTAAAGTGGGTTATTATTTTTTAAACTTTTCAGATCAGGTAATGTTTTAGCAGTTCTAAAAATAAGAGAATGGATCCAAACAACAGGATAATGTCTGTAATTTTGCTGACGAAAATAATTGACTAAACTTGCTTCGAGCTCTTCTCTGTTATTTTCAACATGCTGATGCAGTTCTGTCCGCCCTTCAATCAGCAGACGAATAATAACTGCTTTAATCTGAAAATTTTTATTTCTGTTTTGGTTTGTTATTTTATCTCTCATTTTGTTAATTTCATCAGTAATTAAATTTTGAAGTTGACTTATATTTTTTAATCCTTCTTTTTCTAAATTAATTTTAAGTTTTAGATAGATAACAGGCGCCAGCGAAATAAACTTTTCTTTACTATTTAAATTTTTATCAACCTCAACCAGAATTACTCCTTTATTACCTTCCTCGCTGATGTTATGAGCCTGCAGAGTTCCCGAAAAATAAATGGCAGGTTGCTGATTTATTTTTTGATACTGATGTAAATGTCCGAGAGCCCAGTAATCAATATCATCTTTTGTAAGTAGTTCACCTTTATTAACTGGAACATAGTGGTTATTATCCTTGCTCAGTGCTGTGTGCAGTAGCCCAATATTAAAAATAGAACTATCAGGAGCAGTATAAAAATTGTACATTGTTCTTGACTCAAATTTTTGTCTGTATGATTGACCTATAATTCTGGCAGCTGTTATTCCTTCTTTTTGATATTCTTTTACTTCTACTTCTTCGCTAGAAAAATAATGTACATTTTCTGGAAGTTCAAAAACCTCGTTTTCCATACCAGCGGGATCATGATTACCAGAAATCAAGTAAATATCTATTCCTTTTTCTTTTAAAAACTGAGTCTGATTTAAAAAAAATCGGCTGGCCTTAACTGAACGTGCCTCCCGATCATAGAGATCACCAGCAACTACAATAAAATCAACTTCTTCATTAACGGCCAATTCAACTAAGTTCTCAAAAGCTATTTTGCCGGCATTAGAAAATAAATTTTTATGATTAGAATTATTTATTCCATTACAGCTTAATTCTTTTCCAAGATGAACATCTGCTGTATGTATAAATTTAATTGGTTTCGGCATTACACTCCTCCAGTCTTAGCTGTAGTCTCTTTCAGTTCTGTTTTCCCATTTTACAAAAAACCAACTAAAAACAAAAATCTGTACTGTAATTTCCGGCAGTCCAATTAAATGTTCGACCAGAGACATCTTTGTATAAATCATTCCTTCTATTGAACCCGGGATTGGCGCTACTGAGCCAATTAGAGAAAATCCCCAGATCAAAAAAAACATTTTCACCCAGGCATAATCACTTTTAATTAAAGTATTATAAAAAGGGTATAAAATAAAAGCAAAAAAAGCTCCTCTAAAAATTTGAAAAACAGGTGCCAGCCTGACAATTGTGGAATCGGGTGAACGAAAATTAGAAAATGCATCCATCGTAATAAAAGCACTGGCATAATTCTGAAGATTTTTAAATACTACACTGATAAAAACATATGTTATAACATGGACCAGTATAAAACGAATTGTAAAATATACAAATCTCTTAGAAGGTTTTAACATCTTATTCCCCTTTTTCTTAAATATTTTTGAATATAATAGAAAAACTAGTCTCTTAATATTAATTCTATATAAAAGAATTAAATCCTGTAAATTATTTTATATGTAAAGCAGTTACATTGACTTGTCCAAATTTTAGGAATATAATTAGTTTATAATTAAGGAGAAGCAAAAATAGCTAAGCATTTGTAAAAATGCGGCGCAAAGCCATGGACCCATTCAGGGCCGCCAGGCTGCCAGATCTCCTCCCTGGAGTAAGGTCTTTTAAAAGGAGGTAAGCTCATGAAAAATTGGAATCGTGTGCTGGCAGTTTTTTTGATTTTAGTTCTAATCTTTAGTATCACTTTAACCGCTCTGGCTGTTGTTGTCAATCCTCCTGATGATCCTGAAGAACCAGAACCACCTTCCAAAGACAAAGGGAATAATGGAATTGGAAATGGTATTGATCCTCAACCACCTGGAGATCCCAAAGAAAATGATACAGATGAAAGTAATTTACCTCCAGGTCAGTTAAAAAAAATTAAATAAAATTTAATTAGCCTGTAGAGTTTTAATTCTACAGGCTCTTTTTAGAAGCAGGCTATTTAAACTTAATAAATTATAATCAATAAATACTATAATCAGTAAATAATTCTCTTAATTATTTACTCTTGTCCTCAAAACTTTCACCAAAGGTTAATTCCTCAGCCAGATCACCGACATAAGGAAGTTTAAATATTTCTCCATTATAAGCCTTATACATTAATAAAAGCCAGAGAATTGTACCCACAAATGTTATTAATGAAGAAATCAGAATTCCAATTAATGGAATTACAAGCACCAGTGATGAAGCAATAAATAAAGAAAAAAAGGTAATCAGTGACTGCATTGCATGAAAACGAACATGATTATTGTCTTTTTCTATAAATAGAAAGATTAAACCTGTTACCCAGATACCGGCATAAGCCAGAATGGCTTCTACATTTTCATCAAGACCGAGACTGGTTTTTTTATGATACATAATATTTGAGATTATTATCTTTCAAAAAATACTAGATAAAATCTCTATCCCCCTTTTTTCTATAATTTTTATTCAGAAAATTTAATTATTTCTTATATTTATATTTTAACACAAAATATAAAAATTAAAAAGCAGTTTAGCAGGTTAAAAAACCGCCTCAAATTTCTTAAAAGAGGCGGCCGCTAATTTTATATTCCATTTAGATGATAACTTTTAGTTTACTCTAATTCCAGAATTAATTCTCCAGATTCAAGCTGCTGTCCCGCTGCAGCATGGATTGCAGCCACAGTACCATTAGTTGGAGCAGTAATATTAGTCTCCATCTTCATGGCTTCCATAATTACAAGACTCTGATTTTTCTCAACTTCTTCCCCTTCTTCAACTAAGATTTCAACAATATTACCGGGAAGACTGGCTCCAATTTCCAATTCATTTTTAGGATCAGCCATCTGCTTGGAGCTTACATCAGAGGCAGCAGTACTTGCCTCATCATAAACTTTAATTTCTCTTCTGAAACCATTAACCTCAAAGGCCAATCTGCGGTAACCCTGATCATCCACCTTTCCAATCTCTAATAGTTTAACCACCAGAGTTTTACCTTCCTCAACTTTTATTTCACTGGTTTCTCCCTCACGTAAAGCATGAAAATAAACATCACTTCCCATATGGCTTAAATCACCATACTCTGCCAGATAGTCAAGGTAGTCTGTATAAACTTTAGGATAAAGAGCATAAGCTAAGAGATCCTTTTGAGTCGGTTCAAAATCATATTTCTCTTTTAACTCTGCTTCAGCTTTTTCAAAATCATAATCTTCCAGCAGAGTTCCAGGTCTAACAGTTATGGACTCTTCACCTTTTAAGACCAGCTGTTGGAGTTCTTTAGGAAAACCTCCAGGAGGCTGACCGAGCATACCTTTAAAGTAAGCTTCGACTGAATCCGGGAAAGCCATGTTTTTAGCTTCCTGACAGATATTATCAGGTGTCAGATCATTTTTCACCATAAATATTGCCAGATCTCCTACTACTTTGGAGGAGGGTGTAACTTTTGGAATATCACCGAGCATAAAGTTAACCTTGCGATACATTTCCTTAAACTCTTTAAAGCGGTGGCCGAGACCAACACTTTCTACCTGTGGTTTTAAGTTAGAATACTGACCTCCAGGAATTTCATATTTATAGATTTCTGCTGTTCCAGATTTAAGTTCAGATTCAAACTGGGAATAGACAGGTCTAACTGCTCCCCAGTAATTTGAGATCTTCTGAATATTTTCAATATCCATTTCTGGATCACGATAGGTATTTGTAAGTGCTGCTACAATTGAGTTTAAAGGTGGCTGACTTGTTAAACCTGCCATAGTATTAAAGGCAGTATCCACAATATCAACACCAGCCTCAGCAGCCATCAATAAAGTAGCCGCACCATTTCCGCTTGTATCGTGAGTATGCAGATGAATTGGAATTGAGATTTCAGCTTTAAGAGCCTTGACCAGCTCATAGGCAGCATAAGGTTTTAATAAACCGGCCATATCCTTAATTCCCAGGATATGAGCTCCCATTTCTTCAATTCCCTTTGCTAATTCCACGTAATAATCTAAATCATATTTTTCACGTTTATCGTCTAAGATATCACCTGTATAGCACATCGATACCTCAGCAATTTTACCCTGTTTGACAACCTCATCTACTGAAACTTCCATTCCCGGCAGCCAGTTTAGAGAGTCAAAGATTCTGAAGACATCAATTCCAGCTTCAGCTGCTTCTGCAACCAGACTGCGAATTACATTGTCAGGATAATTTTTATATCCTACCCCATTGGATCCTCTTAAAAGCATCTGGAATAAAATATTGGGTATTTTATCACGCAGGCGCTCAATTCTCTCCCAGGGTGATTCCTTTAAGAATCTGTAGGAAACATCAAAGGTTGCGCCTCCCCACATCTCAAGTGAGAATAAATCCTTGGCCAGATGAGAAGTTGCTTCTGCAATTTTTTCCATATCCACAGTTCTCATTCTGGTCGCCATCAGCGACTGATGGGCATCTCTATATGTTGTATCAGTTAAAAGAATCTCTTCCTTATCTTTAATCCATTCGACTACAGCATCTGGACCACCCTGATCTAAAATCTGTTTTGTACCCTCAAGGCTCTCTATTTTTTCAAACTTAGGCACCTTTGGTACATCAAAATCAGGTTTATTTCCCCGAGTTTCATTGACAATTTTTTCACCCAGATAACTTAAAATCTTCTGTTCCTGATCTGAACCTGGTTTAATATCTAGAAGTTCTGGATTATTGGCAATAAAACCTGTATCACAGGTTCCCTTTTTAAACTCTTCGTGATTTAAAACATTAATTAAAAAGGAAGCATTGGTTTTAACTCCTCGCACCTTCATTTCTTCAACTGAACGCATGGCTTTTCTAATCGCATCCGAAAAGGTTCTTGACCAGGAAATAGTTTTAACCAGCAGACTATCATAGTAAGGATTAATTACTGCACCAGTATATCCATTACCCCCATCAAGTCTAATACCATAACCAGAACCAGTACGATAATGGTCAAGGCGACCGGTATCAGGGATAAAATTATTTGCCGGATCCTCTGTTGTCACCCTACACTGGATAGAATATCCATTCATCTTAATTGATTCCTGAGAGGGAATATTAATCTCTTCTGAATCAAGTCTGTATCCCTCAGCAACTAAAACCTGACTCTGAACAATGTCGATTCCAGTTACCATTTCACTAACTGTATGTTCAACCTGAATTCTTGGATTAACTTCAATAAAATAGTGATTATTGTACTTATCAACCAAAAATTCTACTGTACCTGCATTTTTATAACCTGCTCCCTTACATAATTTAAGGGCATCCTGCAGAATCTCTTCTCTTTTCTGATCACTGAGGGCAACTGCAGGGGTAAATTCTACAATTTTTTGATGACGTCGCTGAATTGAGCAATCTCTTTCAAATAAGTGTACAAGATTACCATGTTCATCACCTAAAATTTGTACCTCAATATGTTTTGGATCTTCTAAATAACGTTCTACAAAAATATCGTCTACACCAAAAGCTTTACGAGCTTCTTCTTTTGCATCTCTAAATTGAGAGATCAATTCTTCATCAGAACGAACTATTCTCATTCCCCGGCCACCACCACCAGCTGCCGCCTTAAGCATCAGCGGATAACCATGTTTTTTGGCAAAGTTCTTAATTTCTTCTTCTTTTTTGATAGGTTTTTCCAAACCCGGAATTGTAGGTACATCAAATTTTTGAGCCAGAATTTTAGATTTAATCTTATCTCCTAACTTCTCCATTACTTCTGCATCAGGTCCAATAAACTTGATTCCGGCTTCCTCACACTGACGGACAAATTCTGGGTTTTCTGATAAAAAACCATAACCAGGATGGATAGCATCCACATCTTTTTTTACTGCTAAATCAATAATTTCATCAATAGCAAGATAAGCTTCAATTGGCCCCTTGTTATTGCCAATCTGATAAGCTTCATCTGCTTTAGTCCTAAATAAGGCGGTTCTATCCTCCTCGGAATAAATTGCTACAGTTCTAATGCCCAACTCCTTACAGGCTCTAATTACTCTAATTGCTATTTCTCCCCGATTGGCCACTAAAACTCTTTTAAAATTTTTCGACATTCTCAAATCTCCCTTCTTTAATTCTTTAATAGTTTAAAGTATTTATATTTAATAAAATTCTACCCCAAATGAGGTAGAAGTTATTAATAAAGTATTTTCAGTCACCAAAAACTACACGAAAACTGTTAAAACTCTCATATTTATTTATATTCTTTTTTAGTATACCACAATTACTGGATAATATCTAATCACAGAATATATTATTAATTTTTTGAATTATCATTTATTTTGCTTATTTTGATAAAGAAAAAATACTCCCAGACCAATTAGAACAAGGGGGGTTATATAATTTAAATATTCCATTTTCTGAATAAAATCATTATTATCAACAAAAATTACAAATAATCCAAAAACAATCAGAGCTGCTGCCGGATAAATCGGCCAGTCCCACTTTTTAAAAGCGCTGGTATGAATTAGAACAATTAAAAATGCCAATCCAAGCATAATAAAGAAAAAGCCTCCGCCAAGTTTATCTACAAAGTCTAATCTCTCTAGATCAGAAAAAAGAGCAATGGCCAGCAAAATTGAACCTGGAATTAAAAAACCGATATTTCTATAATGTTTTCTGGCCCCCAGCATAAAATAAGTAAAAATAAAACCTGCGCTCAGCAGATAAAGAAAAATATCATCGCTGATTAAATTTAAAGTATTAAGCAGAATAAACAGTCCAACTGTTATCAATAAAATACCAAGTTTTCTTTTGTCCATTATTAAAACCCCCATTTATGTATTTGATATTTTAATTATAACAAAATTTAAATAAACAGCAAAGTTTAGAAGTCGATATTTTTTAATTCGGTGAAGGAGAATTTTTTTATTTAAAGAATATATTAATTAGAAGAGATAAATTAATTTTTCATAAGAGGTGGCGCAGATGAATAATAAAAATAAACTTCTAGAAGAAATTAAAACGCTGATCTCTTTAGACCTGATAATACTTTTTATAAAAAGAGTCTACCAGAAAGCCAGGGAAAATGATATTTTTATGCACGCAATGGGAATGGTATATATCACCACTCTTTCTATTGTACCTTTTTTGATATTTTCATTTTATATTATGACTCTTTTCAATTTTTTTGGCAAAATTGATACCATTGTAGAGGAAATTAAAACTCTAATTTTAAACAATCTGGCGGCCGGTACTGGAGAAAATTTAATTAACTATCTGGAAGTATATATTCTTAATGTTGATATTGAACAGCTGGGAATAATAAGTTTTGTAACTTTAATTTTTATTATTGTGTTTATGCTGGCCCGAGTCGAAATTACCTTTAACAAAATCTGGAATCTAAAAGAACATCGTGATTTGTTTAAAAGATTTGTTTCTTTCTGGACTTTTATCACTCTCGGTACTTTTTCTATCACTTTATTTCTAACTCTTAGCCTTTTATTTGCTCAAAAATATTTGGGGCTATGGTTGAGCGGAGAACAGATAAGTGAAAGCAATTTTTTTAACTATATTCTATTTTCTTTTAATTTTTTAATTTTTATTATTGCGTATTATTTTGTTCCCAATACTGAGGTAAAACCTACAGCAGCAGTTTTTGCCGGGCTGTTTAGTGGACTGTTATTTATTTTATCCAAAAACCTCTACAATATTTATACTGCTAACTTAATAACCTATAATCAGATTTATGGTCCACTTTCAATTATCCCTATTTTTTTACTCTGGCTTTATTTAATCTGGCTAATTATACTTTTAGGAGCTGTGATTTCTTATGTTTTTCAACATCGATCAGGACTTAAATATATGCTTAACCGACAAAAAATCAACCAGGGTTTAAGAGATTTAATTCCGACAGCAATTTTATTGACACTTTTTAAAAATTATAAAAGCAAAAACAACCAGCCTCTCTCCTTTGCCGAGTTGATTAAAAAAATTAATCTTCCAGCCGAGGATATCAAAACTGAGCTTAAGAATTTGAAAGAAAAAAATATTATTGCTGAAACTGAAAATGGCAGTTATTTACCTTTAAGTGAAGCAGATAAAATTTCTATCTGGGAAAGTTATCAGACCAATTTTTTTGATGAAGAATTTGAAATAAAAAATATTTTTAAAGATGAGGAAATGCAGGAACTTTACAAAGAAATAAAGAATTTAGAAAAAAACAGCTTTAAAAAAATGAAATTTGTCGATTTTTTGAATTAATTTGAACAATAGCTTTAAATCTAATCAAATTTATGCTACAATTAATGATTGTGTCAGGCATTATGCATTGAGGAGGAATTTAAATGGTTAAAAAAGCTAATAATGAAAATAATGATAACCAGAATGATAGTACTGAAGAAGAAAATGATCTAGATCTTTCCATACCTGATGGAGCAGGTATTGATGATTCCGTACGTGTTTATTTAAAAGAAATGGGAAAAGTAGATCTGCTTGACAAGGAAGAAGAAGTTGAACTGGCCAAAAGAATTGAACAGGGTGACCAGGAAGCTCGTGAAAAACTAACTGAAGCTAATTTAAGACTTGTTGTCAGTATTGCTAAAAAATATATAGGACAGGGTATGTCTTTTTTGG
Source organism: Halanaerobium sp. ST460_2HS_T2 (assembly GCF_003337665.1). NCBI lineage: Bacteria > Bacillati > Bacillota > Clostridia > Halanaerobiales > Halanaerobiaceae > Halanaerobium > Halanaerobium sp. ST460_2HS_T2. The sequence continues at coordinate 58,110 of NZ_QPJF01000009.1, read as the reverse complement.
ATTTAATTCAGGAAGGTAATAAAGGTTTAATGAAAGCAGTTGAAAAATTTGATTATACCAAGGGGTATAAATTTAGTACTTATGCCACCTGGTGGATCAGGCAGTCTATTACCCGAGCTCTTGCTGATCAGGCAAGAACTATTAGAATTCCGGTACACATGGTAGAGACGATGAACAAATTACGAAGAATTGAAAAAAGACTTAAAAAAGATTTAGAAAGAGAACCAACCCTGGAAGAAATTGGTGAAGAAATGAATATGGAACCAGAAAAGGTCTTAGAAATTCAGAAACTGGCCATGAACCAGCAGCCTACTTCTTTAGATACTCCAATTGGTGAAGAAAAAGACAGCCATTTAAAGGATTTTATCGAAGATCAGGATGCTCCGGCTCCTGAAATGCTTGCCTCTTCTGAACTTTTAAAGGATCAACTGGAAACAGTTCTGGATACTCTAACTGATAGAGAAAAAAGAATTATTAAATTAAGATTTGGACTTGAGGATGGGCGACAGAGAACTTTAAAAGAAGTTGGAAGTCAGTTTGGTGTTACCCGCGAAAGAATCAGACAGATTCAGGCCAAAGCTTTAAGAAAGTTAAGACATCCTACCCGGAGTAAAGAATTAAGGGGATATTTAAATAACTAAGCTAAAAATTATTGGGCAAAAATAATTAAAGGCTGAATTACTCTTTTCAGGAGTAGTTCAGCCTCTTTTTTTATCTTTTATACTATTTTCTTTTCTACAAAAGAACAAATCAAATCATAAAGAAAATCAATGTTCTGCTTTTCTTTTTTAAAGTTCTGCTGTAGCAGCGGAATATTAGTCTGGAGCATAGCAAAAAGTCGATATAGATCCTCATCATCTTTTTCTAACTTAACCTTAAACTCTTTTTCTAAGATAATAATAAAAAGTTCATATATCTGATTAATCACTACATTGGGAAATCTAATTCGCTTAAATTTCTCTTTCTGCTCTTCTTCACCAATTTCTAAATCATTCATTATATAACGAAAAAGTTCTCGCACAATCGATTTTTTTTCTTTCATTTCAGAATAAAGAACTTCAATATAATTTTTTAAATAATCATTATCAGTATTTTTGCAGTTAGCGCTCAAAATCTGATAGGTCTCCTTCCAGCTTTCTTCAAAAACCCCAATATATAATTCCCATTTATTTGAATAATAATTATATAAAGTACCTACAGCTATCCCGGCTTCTGATGCAATTCTACGCATACTTACATTCTGATATGGATTTTTTTTAAATAGTTTTAAAGAACTTCTGGCTATTTCTTCTTCCAGATTTTCAATTATTTTAGGCATATTATACTCCCTTTATTAAAATATTACAGAAAACTTATTAATCTTATTTAAGCACCCTCACTATCATATTCTAGATTTAAATTACGGATTCCTGCCTCTCCTTCCAGTTCTTTAATTTCTTTATAAACAAATCCAAACAATATTACTGTCAGGAGAAAGGTAAAACCATCCGCAACTGGTTGAGCCATAAATAGCCCTTTTAAATCGAAATAATTTGGCAGCAGAAAGATTGCTGGTATAAAGAAAATACCCTGTCTGGATAAGGAAAGAATAGTTGCCGGGATTCCATGCCCCAATGCCTGAAAAAGAGTATTGGTGGTTATAGAAAATCCCATAAGTGGTAGAACAACTGCGTAAAGTCTTAATCCCATTGCAGCAATTTTTATAACTTCCGGATCCTGACTAAAAACACCAATGACCTCCCGGTTAAAGAAAAAGAAAACTGCAAAAAGTATTAAGCCAAATAAAGTTGTTCTCTTAACAGTGACTTTTATTGATTCCTTAAGCCTTTCAATTTTTCTGGCTCCAAAGTTAAAACCAGCTACCGGCTGAAATCCCTGAGTAAAGCCTGCTGTTATAAAAAAGCCAAAAGAAAAAACTCGGTTAATTATCCCGACTGAAGCCACAACAACCGCCCCATAAGTTGCAGCCATATTATTGAGTAAAGTCATTGCTACACTGCTTAAAAGCTGTCTAATCAAAGTAGGAATACCTATTTTCATAATTTCTGTATAGATAGAAAGAGAAGGTCTAAATTCTCTTAGTTTTAAATCAAGAACACTATTATCTGACTTATAAAAACCAATCAACATTACCGTCGATACAGCCTGAGCAATTACAGTGGCAGTTGAAGCTCCAGCAATTCCCATCTTAAAAGTGAAAATTAATAACGGGTCTAGAATTATGTTTAATATAGCTCCAGTACTTAAAGCAATCATGCTCATCTTTGCACTGCCTTCTGCTCTCACCATATTATTCATATTCATATTACTCATTGTAAAAATTGAACCGATAATAATAATAGCCGTATAATTAACTGCATAGGGCATTATCACTTCAGTTGCTCCAAATAACCTGAGTAAAGGTTTGAGAAAATAAAGACCTCCTGCAGCCAGAACTACAGCTAAAATAAAGGTAGTTACAATTGAAGTTGTCGAAACTCGATTAGCCATTTCTCTGTTCTCTTCTCCTAAAAGTCGCGAAATATAGGAGGCTGAACCAATACCGAAAGTTAAGCCGATTGCCGAAATAACCATAAAAAGTGGAAAAGCTATGGTCACTGCTCCAATGGCTTCGGTACCAATTCTTCCCACAAAAATTGTATCAACTATATTGTAAACCGCTGAAACAAGCATACCAATAATTGCAGGTATTGACATCTGCGTCAAAAGTTGAGGAATTGGAGTCGTTGCCAGTTTTTTTGTCTTTTCATCTTTATACATTTTTTTCCCTCCATTTATTTTTATGAATTATGTTCATTTTAATCTAAAAAAAGAGTTTATGAATATCGTTCACTATAAATATTATAATGAATATTGTTCATAAAGTCAAGTGTTTTAAATTTGTTTTATTTATAATTTATAAATTTTTTTGATCTGCTTTCTGCTGAATAAATTTTCTCCCGGTACTGGAATTAAAAAAAATAATATTGAAAACAAAAAAAATTAAAGCACCAACAAATATAACATATTCCACCTCAAGCAACTTAATTGTTAGAGATGAAATTAAAAGTGAAATTGGTACAACAATTTTAATAATACTCATTTTAACACTCAAAACTCGTCCCAGTATATTTTGAGGTACACTTTTTTGAATTATTACATTTGCGGGTACATCTATCCAGGCAACTGAAATACCACTTAAAAACATCAGCAGACTATAATAGGTTAAAACAAAATTTGAGGCCGGAGTATTTTGAAAAATAATAATAGGCAGAGCAAAAGTCGTTACTCCAACTGCAGCGACAAAAGTAATATTCTTTATTAAAAGGTTATAGCTTATTTTATTCATTATCTTTTCAGTTAATATGGCTCCCAATATCATACCTACCGGAAAAGCTGCCTGAATTATACCATAATTATTAGGATCTATTTTCCAGACAGTATTTAATAGATAAGGTAAAGGCACAATTAAAGTAAAATTAAAAAAGAAATTTAAAGCCACAAAAATATAAACTAAGGCTCTTAAATTTTCTGATCTAAAAATATAATAAAACCCCTCTTTTAATCTATAAACAAAATCATCTGAATCTTTATTGCTGCCAGTTTCCATTTGTATTTGCTGATTATATTGGTAATCAATATAATATTCTATCAAAGCAGAGATCAAAAAAGAAATTGCGTTAATTAAGATAAAACCTTCCAAATTAATAAAACCATAAATTAATCCACCAAGCAGTGGTCCTAAAATTTGAGATAATGACTCTATAACTCTGGCCTGAGAATTAATTTTAACCAGCCCAGATTCTTTTACCAGCCCTGGTTTGGCAGCTTCTAGAGCAATATCAAAAAAGACTGTTAAAGTTGTCATTACAAAAGTACTGAGATATAGAATATAAAGATTAAAATTAAAATTTGTGATCACCAAATAGATCAGAAAAAGAAATAAACCATTAATCAGATCAGAACCAACTACCAGAATTTTTTTATTAAATTTATCTGCCATAACACCGGCAATTGGATTAAATAAAACAACTGGCAAAGTATATAGAGCAAGATTCAAAGCAAAAGAGAATGCAGAAGATGTTGTCCTTAAAAGATAAAGTCCAATCACAAACGCATAAATTGCTGATCCGAATAAAGAAATTGTCTTTCCTGATAAAAATAGCAGCAAATTTAATTTTTCCTGTCTGTCACTTTTTAATTCCTGATTAATTTCAGCTTGGTCTTCTTGATAATTTAACATTTTAACTACCTCCTCTTTTCTAAATCAATTATAAAAAATGGAGGTAACTCAAGTGCAAGAGTTTCTAAAAATTTTTTTAGAAAATATTTTCGAAAAAGTAGAGCCAACTCTACTTTTAAAATTTATTTTTTTGCCTGCAGCTGATAAGAATAAATCTGATCTCCAATTTGAGCAAACTCTTCGTATTTACCAAAAGAACTATTAATCTTTTTAGGCTCTGATTTATTCTCAGTTAAAAATTCAAAACCTATTTCCTTTAATTTAGTTCTAATATTCGAATGAATAAAATAATCTCTGTACTCTCTTTCAACTATGTTCTTAGCACCAAATTTATGATAAATAATAAAGACTGCTGTCATTGTAAAATGATCTTTAAAATATTTGAGCAGCAGCTCTGGTAAAAATCCTCTGTTATGAAATGAAAAATTAGAAATTCCGGAATAGTCAATCAAATAATCAAGACTGCTTTCTTTAAGTGGCAAATCTGGCAGCTCAGCTGTTAAAAAAATAACTTCCGGACCAGAGGGGGATAACTCCAATAAGGTTTTAAGATATCTATTCAGCTCAGCATCATGTTCAACACAAATATAGGTTAAATTAGAAGGCAGCTGATCATAGATGTTTCTTAATAAGAGCCCATAACCAGAACCGGGTTCTAAAATAACTTGATTTTCCAGTTTAGAATAATCAAGTCTATTTTTCAACCATTCCAGACTCTGATATGATTGATCAATAAATTCAGAATCAGTCTGTTTAATATAATCTGTTACATGATAAATTGGATCTATTTCAATTACTTCGTCACCTTTTTTTCTCTCATAAACATCTTTAGTATATATAATACCATCTTCAATTAAAATTTTTTCGCCACAACTGCAGTTGAGACTTCCCAGATGAATTCTATTATTTTCAATTTTTTCTGCAGTTAAAGTTAGATCGGACCCACAGGCCGGGCAGGCAAAAAGACTCAGCAAATTCAAATTTAAACTGAGATCATTACGCCTGTCATTGTTTGCTGATTTTAATTTTTTTAAATGAGAGTGCAAAGCATTTTTGGCATCTTTTAACTCTATAATTCTTCTTTCTAAACTGTCAAGTTTTCGATGATATAGATTTTGATAATAGCTGTTTTTTTGATAATTACTCAATCTGCCAATCCTTTTAAAGCTTAAAATTTCCTTGATTTCTTCTAAAGAAAACTCCATTTCTTTTAGTTTTAATATTTCTTCCATATCCTCCTGATCTTCATTATTAAATTCATAATGTCCTCCGTTTTTATGGGGATTAATCAGTTTTAATTTCATATAATAACGAATGGTATCATAACTTAAATCAAATTTGTTTGAAAATTCTCTAATTTTCATTTAAACTATCCCTCCGATTTAGACTTTCGGCTATTAAAATAAAATTAAAAAGCTTAAGCTGCTGTATTCATACAGCAGCTCTGTTCCAAAATTTATTTTTTATTTAATTGCCAGTGAACCCATTGGGTCCCATGGTTTTAAAACAACGGGGTCTTTTTGATATGATTCAAGATCACTCTCAGATAGGTGTTTTTTATTAATAACTACTTCATAATTAAATTCTTTAAACCAGTCATTACTCATAATAAAAAATCCATCATCACCAACCTTTTCTCCCCAGCTATTTTGAACTTTCCAGCTAAGTGGCTCTTCATTTTTTAGGTTAACTCCGGTAAAAGCCATAGCATGAGTTAAGATACTTTCGCCATACTGCAGGCGCTGACCTTTGTCCAGAGAAAATTTAGTATCCAGCACCTCTGCATAATTAAATAGTTTAGTATCCATTATACCTAAATCTCTATCTGACCACTGGCCAACATCACAGCCAAACCAGACGGGTTCTCCATCTTTTAGCTGTTCTTTGCTGTAATCAATTAACTTATCAATCGCGAGATTTAAATAATGAATCTGGGGGCCTTCTTTTACATTACCCAAAAATTCTACTGTATAAGTCTGATCAAAAGGCTTATCAGAAGTAGGAGCATTGATTATGCTTACATAATCTGTCATTTTTACTTTCGAGTATTTATGATAAAATTCCTGTGGTGTTAAATCAGCATCTCTATAAAATTCACCATTTTTATTTCTATACTCAAAATCAAATTTCTGAGCCGGTTCACCTAAAAAATATGCCAGAATTGAATAAATTTCAGCCAGCATAGTTTCTTTTTCTTCTCTTAAACTTTCTTTATCTGCACCCAGCTTATAATCTTTCCGCAGAGTATGTGCCAGATCTCTTAATTTTAAACTTAAAATTTTATTCATATAGCGAGAATTACTGCTGTGGTAGCTTTCGGGCATCACATATTTGGGTACAATACCATATTTTTCGATTAAAGCAGTAAACATATCCCACTGACCGCCATCATTGGTAGGCTCATTTAAAAGCCACATTACTCGACGGCTGTCAAGATCAAGCTCAGCTGTTGCAATAATATTTTCTAAAAAATAATTTGCTTTTTCCAGCTTATCCCAGAACATTGTATAAGCTTGAGAAAGCTCAAAATCATGGTCTTTAATCTCTAAATCTTTTGAAATACTGTAGCGAATATTATTTAAGGCTGCAAACATCCAGCAGCGCCCACTTTTTTTCTGGTTTGTTACCCGGCCAACATCAATTTCTACCGAAAAATCATAGTGCATATTTTTAATTGAATTGTTATTTAAAGCCGTATTATTGATTCCGTTTTTTATTACAGCATTAGCAATAATATCATTATTTTTTCTTTGTTTAAATTTCTTTTGAAACATCTCCAATTTAGGCTGATCAATTATCTGTCTGTTCATTTAAAAGCCTCCCTTTATTTATCGACTTAATTTATAACAATACATAAAAAGCCTGATTTTTTTGCATTGAAGATCATCTGATTGTACATTTTTCTTCATTTTTTAGAGATTTATATGCTGGACGAATAATCTTATGATCACTAACCAGCTGTTCGATACGATGTGCACACCAACTGGCAACTCTCGCTGTAGCAAATAAAGGGGTAAATAATTCCTGGGGGATATTTAAAAGCTGATAGACAAAACCAGAATAAAGATCCACATTAGCACAGATTTCTATATCTTCTCCCCGCTCTTCTTTAAATATTTCTTTGGTTAGACTTTCAATATTATCATAAAGTTCATATTCATCAAGTCTATCCTTGGCTGCAGCCAGCTCTTTAGACTTCTTTTTTAAAATAACAGCTCGCGGATCACTTTTGGTATATACTGCATGCCCCATTCCATAAATTAACCCTTTTTGATCAAAAACTTCGCCTTTTAAAATTTTCTTTAGATATTCTTTTAGACTACGGCGATCAGAATAATCAGCCAGGTTTTCTTTAATATCATCAACCATTGCTTTAACTCTTAAGTTGGCACCACCATGTTTTGGCCCTTTAAGACTCCCCACAGCTGCTCCCACAGCAGAATAAGTATCTGTTCCACTGGAGGAGACTACATGAGTTGTAAAAGCGGAATTATTTCCACCCCCATGCTCAGCATGAAGAATTAATAATAAATCCAGAGTATCCTTTTCCAGCTGGGTATACTTGTTATTTGCTCTAATCATATGTAATATATTGGCAGCAGTCCCCAGTCCCTCCTTAGGATTGTGAAGGTAGAGGCTTTGATCATCAAAATAATGTGCTTTAGCCTGAAATCCATAAGAAATAATTGTAGGAAATCTAGCAATTAATTTTAAACTTTGAATTAAAATCCGATCAATATCAAGCGAATCAGGTTTTTCATCATAAGAATAAAGAACGAGTATTGCCCGCTGAAGTTTATTCATTACATCTCTGCTGGGACTTTTCAAAATTGTATTTTCAGTAAAATGAGTTGGCAGTTTTCTAAATCCATCTAAAATAGCATTAAACTTTCTCAATTCCTCCTGCTGAGGGAGTTCTCCAAATAGCAGAAGGTAAACAATACTTTCAAAACCAAATTCGCCAGTGTTTTTTACCAGTTCGTCTACTTCTATATCTCTATAGAATAATTTACCTTCAATTGAAGTTTTAACTCCATCACAGTAAGTATAACCATGAACAGAACCAATTTTTGTAAAACCAACTACTACACCTGTCCCATCCGAATTTCTCAATCCCTGTTTAATATCATACTGTCTGTAATATTCTTTATCAATCTTATTAACCTTTTCAACTTTTTTTGCTCTATCTTCAAGCCAATTTTCCTTTAAATCCTTAATTAACCAGTCTTTAGTTTCCACATTCTCACTCCTCTATTCTCTACTTATTGTGGACTGATAAAATAAAAATTTCGTAGATATATCTATTATAACAGAATTTTGGCTTTTAATAAAATCAAATTGCTTTAATTGATATCATATTTTATTTTAATCAATATTTTCTTTTCTTAAAAAGCAGATTTAAAATCACAAATATTTTTAAATAATCCAATTTTTCCACCTCACTCAATTCTGATAGTACAATAATAACCTGGTTGAAATAAAAAAACACCTATCAAAAGTTAGGTTTTGCTGTACCTGATAGGTGGTGAGGCCAAAAATCATTAGATTATATTAAGTTTTCTGGCTTTGGCAGCAGCCTTAGTTCTATTTTTAACAGCCAGTTTAGAATAAATATTGCTTAAATGCCATTTAGTTGTTCCTTCGGTAATAAATAATTTTTCGGCTATTTTTTTGTTGCTTAGTCCTTCCGCCAGCAGAACAATAATCTCTTTTTCTCTTTCAGTTAGAGGATCAATAAGCTCTGAATTATTTTGCCGTTTTCTTTTAGTTTCAGATTTGAAATTAAATTTTACTATTACTTCCTGTTGCAGCTGCTTAAATTCTAGAAGTAATTCTGCTAAATATTCTTTATATTCCTCTAAAACAGTTAAATAACTTTCCTTTTCCAGCAAAATCAGTGTATCTAAAAGTAATTTTCTACTTTGAGTGCGATTTTCTAATTTTAAAAAAATAAAAGACATTAAAATTTGTCTCTTTATTCGATCAAGAAAGTCACAATTTTGATAATCAATTTTCTGCAGATAATTTAATGCTTGCTGATAATTAGCTTCTACTATCAGCAGCTCTGTAATTAAAAAAACTGCTTTTACTCTGACTCCAAAAAATGTCTGCTTATCTATAAGTTCCTCCTTAGCTTTTATCTTTTTTCTCAAAAGGATACTTATTTTATTGTTTTTCTGAGCATTAATTAGCTCGAATTTTAATTTTTCCATTTCTACCAGCTGGTAATTAACTTTTAAATTATATTTATTACATAATTCTAAAGTCTCTAAAATTATATTTTCTGCCTCTTCTATTTGCCCTAGATAAAAAGAACTGCGGGCATAATAAATCATTGGCAGCCAATACACATGAATTAATTCATAAAATTGACCTGCTTCAATTCCTTTAATTAAATAATCTTTTGATTTCGAATAATTTCCCTTTAAAAAATAGATTATACCCATCGGAATAGAAAGAAGATTAATCAACTCAGCTGCAACTTTTTTACTTTTTTTAAACCGATTTATACTTTCCAAATTAAGATTAAAAGCCTTATTTAAACCGCCCTTTTGTGTCAGTTTTAAAATCAAATTCATCAGTGAATTAATTTCCATTAAATACTGTTCTTTTTCTCTCGCCATAAAAGCAGCACTGCGAAACGATTCGATTGACTCTTCAATTTTTAAATAAGATGATTGAATCTGTCCCAGACTCATTAAAGCATTAATTTTAAAAATATAATCAGTATTTGAGATTAAATTTAAAGCCTCTGCAGTTAAACTACAGTGCTCTTCAGCATCTTGATATTTATCCATCAAACAACTTAATGTTAAAAGACGTCCTCTATTTTCTGGACTTAAGTTCTTTTTATTATTTATTAAATTAAGATAATAAGCAGCCTCTCCAGACTGCCCCAGAATAAAAAGAGACCAGGCTTTTATCATTAGAATTAGAGGATGATTTTTTAAAAAATCACCGGGAATTGAATTTGACAAATTTAAAAATTCTTTTAATTCCCCAGTTTTTAAATATTCTGGAATGGAATCTTCTAAATAGTTTACTGCAGAATAATAATCATCTATTTGTAGTGAATAAAAAATAGCCTCCTGAAAATAACTATTTTCTGCAAACCAGGCTGCAGCTTTTAAATAAAGCCTGCGTTTTTGTAGAAAACTCAACTGACTGAGCAAAAAATTTCTAAAAGGATTAAAATATCTAAAAATATTATTTTTTAAATCAACAGCCTCTATAAAAATCTTTTTTTTAAGTAAATTATCAATTAAAACTTTGCTTTCCTGAGATGAAGCCAGCTGATCAGCAAGCTCTACGGAAAAGCTTTCTACAATTGATGTTTTTAAAAGAAATTCTTTTTCTTCTAACTTAAGTTTAGAATAAACTTCTTGATTTAGATACTGAAACAAGTTATTGTTGGTTAATTCAAGTTCATTTTTTAAATTATTAAGATCATATTCCGGTTCATTTAAAAGTTTAAATAGAAAAAATTCTATCACCAGAGGCCATCCTTCAGTAATTTGATAAAGCTTTTTAATTTTATTATCATTCAAACTAAGATTTTTTTCTCTCTGGATAATTTTTTTCAATTCAAGATAGTTAAATTTCAAATCATCTTTTTTAATTCTAACAATTTGGCCCTTAATTTTCTGTCTTTCAATTAAAAAAGGAATTTCTTTTCTACTAATTAAAATAAGATTTAAATTATCAGGCATTAATCCAATTAAGTATTTTAAAATATCAAATACGGGCTGTTGCTCAATTAAATTTAAATTATCTATAACTAAATTTATTTTATTTTCTACACTTTTAAGGTCTTTAAGCAGACTAAAAACTATTTTTTTTGCATTTAATTTAAGCGGAATCCTTAAAATTGCTTCAGTATTTAAAAAATCTCTTTTGGTTGATTTTTTTAAAGCAGTAATAATTCCCCTAATAAATATAAATTCATCTTTAAAATTATTGTCAATACTAAGCCAGGAGGCAGACTCGCTGCTGATCTCAATCCAGTCGGCAGCCAGAGTTGTTTTGCCGAAACCTGCCGGAGCTGTAATTAATGCCAGTGATCCTTTCTTTTCTCTACTCAGCCTATCCAGATCTTTAAGTAATCTTTTGCGCCTGTAAACATTATTTAGTTCTGGTATCCGAGTTTGAAATTCCATTAATAACTCCATTTAATCAATTCCTTTTTTATTAACTAAATTTATTAGACCATCAAATATTTTACTAACTATTAACTATTAAACTACATTATACATTTCAATCAATATTTTTAATTATTTCTAAAATGCTATCTCTTCCACTTAAAAAATCCTCAAATTTTGTTTCTACTGTAATATCCGGGTATAGGGAATCAGGATCACTGTTTTCAAGCAGTTTAAAATAATTAGTAGAATAACTTACTCTTAAACCTGTATTTGGAAGATTAAAAGTCCTGACTTCTCCATAATGATTTGGTTTGCCCATAGTTGCTGTACCAATTAAATAGCCATCTAGTTGTTTTTTAAAATCAAGAGCATTAATTATTGCAGAAGAAAAAGTATCAGCTCCAATAATAATATAAGTTTCAAATTGATCTCGATATTTACTCAATTTTTCAGCCAGTTCTGTCCCCTGACTTGAGTCACCTCCAGAATTAAAACGAAGATCAATTACCAACTTATCTATTTCCTTATTTTTGATATAATTTAAAATTTCAGATTCTTCTGCAGCAAATGAGGGGAGTTCAGAATTAGGCTTCCCATGTTTTTGGGCCAGCTCCCTACTCCAGCAGCTATTGTATTGAAAATAAACCATCTTTTCTGCTGCAATATAATCTGACCAGAAAAGTTGATTGGCATTAGACCGTATATAACCAGTCTGATAATCTAATTTGCTTAAACTGTTATTACTGGAAGCCATATTCTTTATTTTTAAAGGTTCAAAATTAATTCTGATTTTCTCACCGTCTTTTTCAAATAAAAATTCATTTTTAGAATCAACTATTCCTAAATATTTGAGCACCTCATTTAATTTAAGAAATGAACTGATCCTGTAATCTATAGAAATCTGATTATCAGCAGTAATAATTTTATTAAAATGGTCTTTTAATTCTTCGATGGAATAATTATTAATAGCTATTAATTTTGCTCCCAGAATTTTTTTATATTGATTATCGGTCATAATTACTCGATAACCATCTTCAAATTTTTTTAAAAAAAGTGGATAATATTCAGTTAAAAAACGAGTATTATCAATAGCTGTATGAGTGTCACCAATTTTAGCAAAAATTTCAGCCAGTCTTAAAGTTGTATCCAGATTTGAAAGTTCTGGCAGATCATTTTTCAATTTATCCATCTCTTTTATAAATTCTTCTTTTTCAAGCTTAAAAAACAAATTATAATGCTCTACCGGCAGCTCACTTTCCAGATAATTGAGATCACTTAACCAGTCTGCTTCTGAAATTTCAGCTGCCATTACCAGATTACTGCTGAATAGCAAAAAAATCGAAATGAACAAAAATATTTTTCGCATCAAATCTCCTCCACAATTAAAATAATATTTATGATAAAATTATCACAATCTATTCAAAAGATAAAAACCGTTTTAATAACGGAATTTATCCTGGAATTTGAATTAAATGTTATTTTCAACTCGAATAACACTTTTAATTTCTATTACATCATCAAGCTTTTTAATCTTAGCTAGAGACTGATTTAGATCTTTTTCCCTAACTGAATGAGTAATAAATACCAGTGGTACAACAGGATTCTCTTTCTGTTTCTGCAGCACTGAAGCCAGACTGACATTATTATCTCCAAATATTTTGGCAATATGAGCCATCACACCTGGTTCATCCTTAACTTCAAAGCGCAGATAAAAGCTATTTTCGATTTCATCAATTTTAATTACATTACTTTCTAAAAAAGAATCCATACGCTGAACTTCGCGCTGATTATGATTAATATCCTTAGCTACTTGAATAATATCCGCAGTTACTGCACTACCAGTAGGCATTTGACCTGCTCCACGAGCTGTAGACATTACCTGACCAACTGCATCACCATGGAGGTAAACACAGTTATAGGTGCCATTTATCATAGCCAGGGGATGATCTTCTGGAACAAATGCAGGGTGAACTCTAACATCAAGACCTTCAGATGAATTTTTAGCAATTGCTAGAAGCTTAATCACATAACCCATTTCATGTGCCAGTTCTATATCCTCGATATCAATATCTTTTATGCCTTCAACATAAACTTCATTTACATCAACAAAACGCTCAAAAGCCAGTGATGATAAAATTGTAATTTTATAAGCTGCATCATAGCCCTCAATATCAGAACTAGGATCAGCCTCTGCAAACCCAAGTGCCTGAGCATTTTTTAAAGAATCAGCAAAATCTTTTTTCTCTTTACTCATATCAGTTAAAATATAATTGGTAGTCCCATTTAATATACCATAAATTTTTTCAATTCTATTGGCGGCAAGAGAATTTTGCAGGGGACGAATAATTGGCAAACCTCCTGCTACACTTCCCTCATAACAGACCTGAACGTCATTTTCATCTGCCTTTCTAAATATTCTTTTCCCATATTTAGCAATCACCAGTTTATTTGCTGTAACAATACTCTTTCCATTTTCTATAGCCTTAATTATATAGTCATAGGCAGGCTGTTCTCCACCAATTAATTCGACTACAATATCTATATTCGAATTATTAATTATATCTTCAACTTTATCTGTTAATAATTCCTTTTTAATTTCAACATCTCTTTCTTTTTTCAGGTTATTAACCAGAATTTTTTCTATTGTAACCTCAGTTCCAACCTTATTTTTTATATTCTCCGAATTTTTCTCCAGAATCTTAACTACTCCACTACCGACTGTACCAAGTCCTAAAATCCCTATTCTAAGCAAAATTATAACCTCCTGTAATCTTATATCGCTTACTTCTAACTACTCTATTATTAAACATTATATCAAGGAGTTGTTAACTTGTCGACACTTTGAGATAAATTTATAGAGAAAAATATAATGTTGCCTGAAATACACTTTTTGAAAATAATTATCAATACTATTGACATCTAAAATAAGTTGTGCTATATTAAATTTAACAAAACTTAACTCAAAATATAAGGAGGAAATTTAAATGAAAAAGTCTTTAAGTAATTCCAAAAAAATTATTGTTTCTCTGCTAATGGTTCTGGCTTTTATGTTTTCTCTGAATGTAATGGTGCTGGCGGCTGGACATGTTGAAAGTGGTCCTGATGTTCTTGATGTTGCTTTAGAAGCTGATGATTTTAACACCTTGACAACAGCAATAATTGAGGCTGATTTAGTTTCAGCCCTAAAAGGTGATGGACCATTTACAGTTTTTGCACCAACTGATGCTGCTTTTGCGGCACTACCGGAAGGCACACTAGACAGTCTGCTTGCTGACAAAGAACAGCTGGCAAATGTTTTATTATATCATGTAGTCGCCGGTAAAGTAATGGCAGAAGATGTATTAACTATGGATGGAGCGATGGCGGAAACTCTGCTGGGTAAAGATATTAAAATCTCAATTAAAGATGGTATGGTTTATATAAATGATGCCCGTGTTATAACAACAGACATTGAAGCAAGTAATGGTGTCATTCATGTAATCGATACTGTTTTGGTACCTTAAATTTATTTAAATATAAGTAATATAGCTAAAAAACTCTTCTCGAAAATTTGAGAAGAGTTTTTTTATAAATTAATATTAATTTTTTAAGTAAATAACAAAACATATTTTAAAAATTAAAGAATTCTAAAAAAGTCCTGATTACACTGGCTCCACCCACAGCTGTACCAATAACACTCCCTAAATTAGCAAGAATTACAATTAAAAGTATATGGGTAACCTTATTTGTATAAATTTCTTTAATAGAAATCCCTTCCGAAAGTTTCTGAAAATCCTTAACCTGGGGCTTTTTAAGATAGGCTTCCGTAAGCCCTGCAAACCAACCAGCTGCCAGTGCAGGATTTAAGGAACTTAATGGAGCTACAAAAAAAGCAGTCAGAATGGTCAAAATATGACCTCTGCCTAAAAGTACTCCCAGAGCTGATAAGGAACCATTCCAGATAAACCAGGCTTTTGTTACCTCAATTCCGGTACCAATATTTTTGATAAAACTGGAAATTATAATTACTAAAATTACTGCTGGGATTCCCCAGGAAAATATTTTACCCCACTTTGGTTTAGGTGGAAGTTTTGTTATTTTTTTTAAATTTTGTTCTTTATAAATTTCTTTTTTTACTCCTGGAACATGTGCTGCTCCTAAAACAGCGACAATTTTTTCACCAGAAGCATTTTTTATTTTATTAGCCAGATACTGATCTCGCTCATCAAGTAAATGTTTTTTAATTCCCGGAAAAGACTTACCCATCTCTTCCAGCATCATATTTAAAGCATCTCCGTTTTTTAATTCATCCATCTCTTCTTCAGTAATCTCTTCGTCTACAAAAAGCATTGAAATAATTTGAAAAATGAGTTTCATTTTTTCCCAGAGACCAAGTCCACGCCAGACTCTTTTAAAAGTAATCTGGATGTTTCGATCAGCAAGCACCAGGTCTGCTCCAATTTCTTTAGCAGACTCAATTCCCTGCCGCATTTCCTGACCTGCATTAATTCCTAATTTTTCGGCCATCCGACTCTGAAAAGAACTTATAATTAAATTAACCAGTAATAATAAAGATTTTTTCTGCTTAATCACCTGAAAAATATTCATTTCACTCCACTTATCTTCATCATTAATTGAACTGTATCTTTCCTCGTCCAGTTCAACACAAACACTATCTGGTTTTTCAGTTTCTATAACTTCTTTAACTTGTTCTGCACTCTTTTTAGAAATATGAGCAGTTGGAATTAAAATTATTTCTTTTCCTGCATACTCAAGTCTTTGAATATTGTCTTCGTCCATAAAAACAGCTCCTTCTATGAATTCTCTCACTTACTTATTATATCACTTATGAAAAAATTATCAAAAAAATTTATTAGTAAAAAAATCATAGAGTCTATCTGGAAGCAGCCAGCGAAAAAATAATATTAATTTTGCGTGGAAGGGAACTGCATATCTCGCTTTTGGATGACCAGCCTCTGCTGCTTTAAAAATTGCTCGGGCAACAACTCCAGGGTCAGCTGCTATACCATTTTCACCATACATTTCTTCATATTTAACTGCCTTTTTTTCGGCCTGTTTTTGATAAACACCCTCACCTGAATTTTTAATTAAATTTTTCCCGGCTGTACTGGCCCAGTTAGTTTCAATTGCTCCAGGTTCAATTAATATTACTTTAATTCCAAATTCTCTCAATTCATTTCTCAGACAATCACTCAGACCTTCCAGTGCAAACTTACTGGCATGATACCAGCCACCAAGTGGAGTCCAAATTTTACCGGCTATAGAAGAAATATTAATAATCCTGCCGGAACCATTTTGGCGCATAACTGGTATTACAAGTTTAGTTAATTCAGAAAGGCCAAATAAATTAACTTCAAACTGTCTTTTAGCATCTTTCAGTGGAACCTCTTCTACAGCTCCATAAGCACCATAGCCAGCGTTATTTATCAAGATATCAATTTTTGTCTCTTTTTTTAGTATCTGATTTATACAATTATTTCGCATTTCTTCCTCAGTAATATCCATCAATATATAATGTCCATTTTGATAATCATTTAAATATTTAAGATCTGCTTCGGTTCTGGCTGCTCCATAAACTATATAACCCTGTTCAAGAAACTTTACTGCCGCAGCTCTTCCGATACCACTTGAAGCTCCAGTTATTAAAACTACTTTTTTACTCATTTTTAACTCTCCTGATTTTTAATATTTAATCATCCTGATAAAATTCATTGATCTGACTTACATTTTTCTCCTTTTTATTTTTAATAAAAGTTCCTCTGTCTAATTCTTGTGAGGCTGCTGCCAGTTCTTTTCTGCTGTTCATTACAATTGGACCACCCCAGGCAATCGGCTCCTCTAATTTTTTGCCTGCTAGAAAGAGAAATCGAGCTGGATTCTTAGCTGTATCAACTTTAATTTTACTCCCATTTTCGTATAATACTCCCTGAGGATATTTTTTTAAATTTTTCTTTTGTGGATCAAAATTGGCCTCGCCTCTAATTAAAAAAGCATAGGCATTAAAATCTGTCGGTAGTTCAAAGATAATTTCACTATCTGCTTTTAATTCGACATCAAAAAATATTGGTCTGGTATCATTTCTCTGTATCTCACCACTTAAGCCTCCATATTCACCAGCTATAATATGGACTTTTTTGTCTTCATCTTGATAGACTGGAATCATATCTTGGGTAATGTCACCATATTGCGGCTCAGTCATTTTATTAACCGCAGCTAGGTTTAACCAGATCTGAACTCCCAACATTTCTTCTGAGGGCTGGGGTAGTTCCTGGTGCAAAATACCCGAACCCGCAGTCATCCACTGACACTGACCATCCCTTATAACTCCACTATTGCCAATGCTGTCACCATGTTCGATTTCTCCTTTGATCAGATAAGTTACAGTTTCAATACCACGGTGGGGATGCCAGGGAAACCCGCGTCTGTAATCTGCAGGGTCTTTCGAATCAAAAAAATCCATCATTAAGAAGGGATCAAAGTCTGGAATCTGATGATAACCAAAACAGCGTCTGAGTTTAACCCCTGCCCCATCCTGAGTTTCTCTACCTTCAAAATAACTTTTTACTTTTCTATACATTCTAATTACCTCGCTTTAAATTAATTATTTTGCTGGCGATATTTTTCAACTTCTTCTGAAAGTGTGTTAAATTCCCTGTCTGCTATTTCCAGCATCCCGGCCAGAGCATAGAAACGACGCTGCAGATTTTTAGGCAGCTCACCTTTAAATTTATAATTACGGTCATGCTCAATCTCAGCCCAGGCATGCTGCAGGATACTTCGAATCTGAATTTCAAATTTCAAACCAGAAAATTTACCCAGCTCTGTTTGGTCTATTTTATCAGGACTCAGCTCCGCAATATAATGAATTGATTTATATCCCATTTTATCAGCTTCCAGCAGATCAGACTTATCCTCACTGCGCTGATAATCAATTTCAAATAATTTTTTAATAATATCGCTAATCTGATGAATTTCTTTTTCAAAAAGTGTAATAATTCTAATACCAGTTAAATCTGTTATTTCATTTACCGGATCACTATATTTATCACGCTCAGCTTTCTCTCTGAAACTTTCTATTGACTTGACCCGACTTTCTATACTGTGAAAAACAATCTCATTTTGATTTAAAGCTTCCCTCAATATTATTTCGACTTCTGCTCTTAGCTCTATATATTTACTTCTCTCCTTTTTATACCACTGAACTGCCTGACTAACTTTTTTTCTGCTGGCCATAATAGTTTCCCCCAATTGACTGCAAAATAAAATATCATCTAATTAATTAGTTTATAAGCCACCTGTCAAAAATCAAATCCTTTGGAAATCAAATATCTGCTTTAACTTTCTGGTAAAGTTCAGCATTAACTGCATCATAATAGGGTTGCACAAATAGCACTCCAATACCAAAAAATAAAGCTCCTAAAATAAACCAACCTAAAAATGAGAGATCCAGAATAAAAATATCCAGTTTTTGTCCCGCAGTCATTTCTCGACTTAAATTCAGAGCCTGATTATGATCTAAATCAGGATTTTCAGCCATGATATAGGCAACAAAACGATATTGATACATTTTAATAATCCCTGGAATAATTAAAAGTAGTGACCAGAGAAAAATATAAATTCCACGATATAAAAGAACCGTAATAATATTTTTATAATATTTTTTATCAAAAAATTTAAGCAGATATGAAATCTCAGATTCGCCTCTGCTTAACTCAATAAAATATTTTCTACCACCAACTTCCAGAATATATCCCAGAAAAATTCTGAGAGCTAAAAAAACTAAAACGCCAATTACAGCAATCAAAACTAGACCCAGGGTAAATTCACTTCCCCCACCACCAGTAGTAGTAGAGCCTGTGCTGCTGGAACCACCCAAATCAAGTCTGTTATGACTGCCTCCACTAATCACCAGAATTAAACTAACTAAAAAAGCCTGCCAGTAAAAACCTTTTAACTTTTTCTTTGCGATATTCTTAAGTTCGCTTCTTGTCCACACTTTAAATTCTCCCCTTTTTTGTGATTTTCCAGGCACAAAATTTAAATAACTAATTAATTTAGTTCTTTAACTATAATTCAGCATTCAGAAGAAAAATCCTCTTTAGAAAGAAAAATCCTCACTTGCAATTAAAACAAGAAATCAAAAGCTATATATCATTTTAGATTTTTAATATAGCAAATTAATTATATATTTGTTTAAGTCAAAGCTAATTATAATATTTTACAGATTTTGTGAAAAATTAATTTGATTAAGGAAGGAATAATTGTTTTTATGACAAATTATATAAACAAAGTTCTATTAAATAAAATATGAAAGGGGTCATTAATTATGAAAAGAGTTCTGTTTTTAACTATTGCTCTGATTCTCAGCTTATCTCTCAGTGTTTATGCTCACCCACCTGGAAATATAGAAATGTCTTTTAATAATGAAAATAATATGCTAGAAGTTACAATACCTCATAACTCCAATGATAACAGTAAACATTTTGTTAAAAATGTAAAAGTTTATTTAAATGACAGCCTGCATATTGAACAAGATTTTATTATGCAGACTAACAATGAGGTTCAATATTTACATTATATGATCCCGGGGGCAAAATCTGGAGACACTATTCGTCTGAAAGCAGAATGTAATAAATTTGGAAGTAGAGAAAATGAAATTAATGTAGAATAAATAGTTTAATCCAGCTTCTTTATTTACTGTTATTTGCGAAGGAGGAGATTAATATGGGGCAGTGGATTATTCCAGCGGGCATTAGTGCTCTAACATCTCTTGTAATAACCTTTTTACTGGGTATCAGATTTTTTAGAAAGGTATTTAATCTTAATCCCCGTTTAAATTTAAAACTACACAAAATATTTGCCTATCTTACCCTTATTCTGGCTGCAGGACATGGTCTGCTGGTTTATATAGTTTATTTATAAAATAAATAATCAAAAAACCCGGTTTGAAACCTGACTTTTTAAAATTGAATTTATTCAAATCGGGTTTATTTATCTTAATTTTTATTTGAAAATTTCTGCCACAACTGACTTAAATTCAGTATACATCTTCAAGCCATCAAGCTCTCTTAAACTGTAAACCAGTGATTCGTAATACCATTTCTGTTTATCTTTTGGTGCACTAAATCGCTGCCAAAAATCTCCTGACTCGGTTTTTAAATCTCTCAAAATACTGCGAGCATTGCTCAGCTTATCAGCACAGGCTATCACTTTATTAATAAAATCTGCATCTTCTTCTAGATAATTAATTGTGTTTTCTTTTCTTTTGTTCCAGCTTCTTTTATCTCTCCCTTCCAGCTTTTCTGAAGCTGAAAGTACAAGCTCAAGGATTTCTTCTCCAAATTCATCTCTTAACTCCCCTATTCCAACTTCTGTATCTTCCAGTAAATCATGGAGTAATCCAGCTGCCACTATTTTATCTTCAAAAGCATTTTCTTTTAAGATCATTGCTACTTCAAATGGATGAACAATATATGGCACCTCACCACCTTTGCGTGTATCACCACGATGTGCCTGAGCCGCATATTCCATTGCTCTTGCAACTAATTTATTGCTAAACATAAAAATTCACCCCTGCTGTAATTTAAGATATATATAATTCAATTAATTCAATAAAATTAAGCAATCAATATTAGCTAAATTTAATTCAGTGCCAGTTCTACTGCCTTTTTGGCATGTAATTCAGTTGTATTATAAACAGGCAAAACACTGTCTTCTGCTTTAATTAACATTGGAATTTCAGTACAACCCAGAATTACTCCCTCGGCACCATGAATTTTAAGATTATCAATTATTCCCTTAAATTTTTCCCTAGTTTCAGTCTTTAAGATACCAGCAACTAATTCCTGATAGATAGCCTGGTGGATATAACTTCGATCATCTGATTCTGGAATTATAACCTCAATCCCATAATTTTTTTCTATTCTATTTTTATAAAAATCAGCTTCCATAGTATATTTAGTTCCCAGCAGACCAACTTTTTTTAAATTATCTGCTTTTATTTTTTCTGCAGCAGCATCAGCTATATGAAGCAGAGGAATTTCCAATTCAGCCTCAACCGCAGGTGCCATTTGATGCATTGTGTTAGCACAAATTAAAATCATATCTGCTCGTGCTTGTTCCAATTCTCTGGCGATTTTTATCATCTTTTCAGTTAATTTATTCCAGTCCCCCAATTCCTGCAGCCTTTCAATTTCTGCAAAATCAACTGAATGCATAATTATTTCAGCAGAATGTGGATTACCTAAGCTATTTTTTACTTCTTGATTTAATATCTTATAATAGTCAACTGTAGACTCCCAGCTCATACCGCCAATTAATCCAATTGTTTTCATTTCCCTACCTCCTGTAGTAAAGATTTCGTTTCTTTATCTTTCTTAATGTAAATAATACAGGTAGAACTGCAGATTATCAAGTCATTCCCATATTAAGCTTTAAAAACAATAAGGCTAAAAAGTAGTTTGAATTGAACCTGTATTCTGAAAATTGATGGGATATTTAGTTTCTGCTTAAAAACAGAAGATATTTAACGATATTTTATTTTAATCGACAAATTTCGACTTTGATTTTTTTGACTTAGAGGACTATAATATAGTTACAAGGTTCTGAGGAAGTCCTAAGATTAAATGTTTATAAGTGGTATTTTGAAATTCTTATTTAAGTAAAATTATTTGAGATTTAGAAGTAAGATTGTTGATTGAGATTGATCAAAGTTAATTAAGATCAATTCCGAAGAAGTTACTATTAATGGTAAGCAAAAAGAAATTATTAAGGGATAGCCTTCTTTAATAATGATCTTTGAGCAAATCAAAGATAGTAATGGAGGACTAAATCAAAAATAATAAGAAAAAATAAGAAAAGTAAAAAAATCAACTGTAAACAGGCAATCGAAGAAGATTCGTCAGAACCTTGATTTTTTTTGTCTAATTTTTTAAATTTTTTTATCCAAATTTTATCTTCTACCCTTATCTTTATACATATTTTTATCAGCCTGATTATAAATATCTGTTAGTTTTTTAGTTTTTTTTCGGGCAGTGGCACAGCCCAGAGAGATTTTGAATTCAATTGGAAAACTGTCAGCATTATTGTATTGATTAAATTCTGCTTTAATTCGCTCACAAATATGAGCAGCTGCTTTTTTATCGGTTTCCGAAAGCAAAATTGCAAACTCATCCCCACCTATTCTGGCAACAACATCTTCAGACCGCAGCAGTTCTTTTAAAATTTGAGCCGCTTTACGAAGATATTCGTCACCAAGCAGATGTCCATAATTATCATTAACTGCTTTTAAATTATCCAGATCTCCAATTATAATACTGATTGGGTAAAGACGTGAATCATCCAGACGTTCCATTTCTTCTTCAAAATAACGACGATTATACAAATCAGTCAGTTCATCATGATAGGATAAATATTTAATTTCTTTTTCCCTCTCTATTCTTCTGCTGACATCAACCAAATTTATTAATAAGTAATCTTTTTCAATTGGATTTACTCTAAATTCAACAAATTTCTTCTCTCCTGATTTAGTCATGATTTCAGAAACCCGGTTATAGTGTTCTCCATTTGCCAGTTTTCCTTTAAAATCTGAATAAATTTTTCCCCTCTCAACAGGATCAGGAAAAGCTGCTTCAAACCACTGCTCCAGATTAGTTATATCAGAAAGTGAATAACCAGTTATCCTGGTTGTTAAATCATTGATATAGACAAAATCTCTTTCTTCATCTAAAATTGCTATTCCCATTGTTAAATTATTGAGTACTGTTTCTAAACTTAAATCTTTTAACATCAAATCACCTTTTTTGCTATGAAATTGTTAAATATTTATGATATTTGCTTCAAATTCGTCAGCCCGCTCTGGATCACAGGTGGTATAAATTATCTGATATTTTTCTTGATATTCTTTAATCAGTTTGACTGCTTTTTTACGACGCTCTGGATCAAAATTAACCAGACAGTCATCAAGGATAATAAAACCTCCATATTCACTGAATAGATTGTCAAAGATTGCCAGACGCAGGGCAAGTGCTGCTGCATCATAGGTTCCATAAGAGAGCAGCTCAAATTTTCCTGGTAGTTCCCGGCTTTGAGACGACTTAATTTTTATCGAAAAATCACTATCGATAAAACCAGCCTCATATTTACCAGCAGTTAAAATTTCTAAATTTCTGCTAAAAGTATTAACCAGCGGCTGAAAAGAGTTCTGGTCCATTTCCTCTAATTTATTTTCGAAAACTCTTTTTATTTTCAGTAGATTTTGAGCCTTATTTTTCTGCTTTTCTAATTTTTGTTTAAGTTCTTTAAACTCTGCTTCCATTTCCCGGGTGGAAGTATCAGGCAGCACATTTTCTAATTCTTTATGCTTATTCATTTTTTCTCTCAGCTTCTGATTAATCATTTCTCTTTTTTCTCTTCTAGCTTTTAAATTACTAATAAACTCAGCTGTACTTTTATATTTTTGAGGTAAGGAAGCTAAATCTTTTAATTTTTGTTTTAAGATATCTATTTTATTTTCTTTTTGCTTTAACTCAGATTTGAGTAATGTTAAAGAACCATAATCCTCTTTAAATTCCTTTATTTTATTTTCTCTAATTTTAATTTCTGTTTTCAGATCTGCTCTTCTAGAAGTAAGCCTGTCTATTTCTTCTCTGATCTGATCAGCTTCTCTGGCTGGCTGCAGTTCCGCCAATTTGGAAAGTTCAGCTTTTAGTTTTTCTATACTTTTTCCAGCCAGTAGTTCACTAATCTTATCATTTTCAACTTCAATTTTGCCTTTTATTTCCGTTAACTGCTGCAGTTTTTCTCTTGCCTGACTAAGATTATCGACTTTCATTTTTGTTTTTAATTTTTCAAGTTTTTGCTGATTTTCTTTAAATTCTGTTTTCAAACTTTTAAAATCAATTTCAGCTGATTCAATTTCTATATCGATCTCTTTTGTTTTAATTCTTAAATAGCCATCAGCTTCAAAAATTTCTCCTTCAGAAATAATTTTTTCACCTTCAACACCAGTTGAAACTTTAATCGATTCTGCTGCAGAATAATTGAGCTGAGCTCTTAACTTTGCAGCCTTAAGACTTGCCTCTGCTGCTGCAATTTTATTTTTATATCTTTCCATATTTTTTACCTGACTCGGGCTAACAGTAAATTCAGTTTTCAAATTTTCCAGTTCAGCAAGCTTCTTTTGCGATGTATTAATTAGCTCTAGCTGCTCGCTAATCTTCTGCTTTTCTTTTAATTTTTCAGCTCTTTTTATTTCTTCTTTTAATTTTTCAATCTTTTTAGATTCCGCTTCCTGATTGAGTTTTAATTTACTGAGCTCTGACTTTAAATCAGGCCATTTTTTAGCTATCTGAGTCATTTTATTTACTTTCTCACTCAAGTTATCTATTTCCAGTTCAACTGCTGCCCGCTGGTTTATTTCAGACTCAATTTCAGAGAGCTCTTTGATTTCTGCAATTATCCGACCCTCTTTGTCTTTTAATTCTTTAATTTCCAGTCCCAGCTCTTCGTATTTTCTCTCATTAATCTGACTCTGCTTAATCCTGCTTCTCAGCTGTTCCCTGGCAATATAGGAGTCATAAATTTTTCCTGTACCAACTTTATAAGGATTATTAACTCCACGGCTGCTATTTTGGACAGCATCAGCTTTAAGATTCCACTTTTTGGTCAGTTCTTCCAGCTCATTTTCAATTTTGCTGCGAAACTTATCAATTGAAATACCATCCAGTTCCATCACTGCTCGCCGCAAAAAAGAATTGATTGTATCAATCAATTCTGGGTTTTCCTCAGCATTAATCCGTTTTAAAGTTGACTTAATATCCTGCTGACTGCTAAAAACTATATTATTATAGGTGCTTTTAACATAGGGAAAAATATCATTTTTATATTCCTTAATCTTACTAACTTTCTCTATTCTGCGACCATCAGGCAGCTCTAAAAAACCCCGATAATTACTATTGCTCCACTTTTTATAAAATTTATAATTATTATTTCCAGCTTGAAATTCAATTTCTGCCTCTGCAAAATCACCATCTGGATAGGGTAGAAATTTTTCTTTAAACTCTCTCCCCTCTGTGGTATTCAATTTGAGCTGCGGGTTGACAAACAAAGAAGCATAAATAGCATTGATCACTGTACTCTTACCCGCCTCATTGTCTCCTAAAAGAATATTTAAACCATCTTTAAACTGATAGTTTCTGTTGTTAATACCTGCGAAAATTTCAGTACTGAAATTATTAATCTTCACTGCTGGACCTCCTTCAGCATTTTATAAGCAAGATATTGAGCCTGATGATTGTCTTCCAGTTCTTTTAGAAGCTGAAAAGGAAAAGAGTTTTCAGCAAATTCTTCTGTAATTAATTCCTGGTTAATTTTAATAGTTAAATCATTCTGATCTATCTTTACATAAAAACAGTTTTCTCTCAGACGAGCAAGCTGTTTATCCTTTTCGGCAAAGTCATCTCGAGGTAGTTCTCCTTTGAGCCTCAACCGTAAAATTTTAGTTTTAGCTTCAGAATCTATTATTTTATCAATTAGATTTTTCAGATCATTAAGCGAATTAAGCTCAGATTCCTGGTCTGAAAAGTGATAATTTCCAGTTTTAATCCGGGATGCTTCAACTTCCTTTTTTTTATTTAATTCTATATACCAGGCAGATCCAGGATGACTGCAGTCCATACCGTCTGGTTCTGGAGTTCCATTATTAAAAATCTTATGACCACTCAGCTTTTCTTTTTTTGGATAAGGAAGGTGAGAGTGACCGAGCAGATAAAGATCCATTTCTAAATTTAAAAGTTCTTTTTCTGTCATCTTAAAATAATCATCATTTAAATCCGGCGAAAAACCTGCCAGTGCTCCGTGTGCCAACAGCAGATGATAATTTATTTGAGGTCGCTCAGTTAGATTTTTAATCCAGCCTAACCTGTTTTCTGCCGAAAGTTTCCTATCACAGGGGGCTGGATAGACTGCTGCATTTATTCCAAAATCATTGAGCAGATAAATTTTTTCCTGATCCAGAATCAACATTCTTCCCTTAATTTCTGTTTTGAATTGAGACCAGAGATTGCTAACTCCATCACTGTAATCATGATTTCCAGGCAGGATTAAAATTGCATCTCCAGCAAATCCATTTAGGATAGAGATAGTTTCCTTTATTTTTACATTCTTAATACTTGCTCTATCAAAAAGGTCTCCAGCAATAGCCAGTAAATCTGTATTTCTCCTGTTAGCCTCTCTAATTATATTTTCTAACGCCTGATAACGGGCATTTTCCAATTCTGTACTAATATTTGGATACTGATTAAATTTCATTCCCAGATGCAGATCACCTGTATGCATAATCTTTAAACTCATTATCTTCCCCCTCAACTTTGCAAATTAAAACCTGATAACCAGTTAAAAACCAGCAGTTGATAACTGATACCAAAAAATCACTTCAGCATTTCAATAAATTCTGCAGCAAGTTTAGGATCAAATTGACTTCCCGCACACCTTCTAATCTCAGTCAGCGCTTCTTTTTTAGACATTGCTCTGCTGTAAGGTCTTTCGTGTGTCATTACATCAAAAGAATCTACCAGAGAAATAATTCGAGCTAAAAATGGTATAGAATTTTCTTTTAAATTACGAGGATAACCACTTCCATCCCAGTTTTCATGGTGAGAAAATATTTCTTCAGCTACAGCAGCAAACTCCTCCGAAGAAGAAGCAATTTTATAACCCTGTTCGGTGTGTTTTTTGATAATTTTCCATTCTTTATCAGTCAGTTTTTCCTCTTTATTTAAGATTTCTTCATTAATATTAATTTTACCAATATCATGAAGAGTAGCCAGCAGAGAAAGTCGGTTCTGATCAGATTCAGTTAGACCTATTTTTTCGCCAAAATTAAAAGCTAGTTTGGTCATTCGCATTGCATGTTCTTTAGTTTCACTACTTTTAGCGTCAAGTGCATTAATTAAGCCCTGAACGATATTGCTTTTACTGCTTCTACTTTCAGACAGCTTATTTTCATACATCTGATTATCTGCCTGCCTGATAATTTCTTCAATATCTTCTTCAGAATTAGTTTTTGTTGCCTGTCCAAGAGCAATTGACAGCGGCAGCTCAAGATTTTTAACGGCAGCAGTTTTCTTTTTAATTCTCTGAATAATCTTAGCAGTCCCGTTTTGATCAGTCTGAGGAAGTAAAATTATAAACTCATCTCCTCCCTGCCGGGCCAGTATATCTTCTTCTCTTAAAGAACTCTTTAAAACCTCTGCAGCTTTGTTAAGCATTTGATCTCCTTTTTTATGACCATAGCTGTCGTTTATAATTTTCAGGCCGTTTAAATCTGCCATAATTATCGAGAGAGGTAGCTGTCTCTGACTGTCCAGTCTTTCCATCTCGACTTCAAAAAACCTGCGGTTATAAAGACCGGTTAGAGAATCATAGTAACTTAATTCTTTAATTTTTAAATTATCAAGATGTTTGGAGATAGCTCTGGTAATCACATCTGCAAAAATCTTGAGCTGATTGATTTTAGCCTGGTTAAAATCCATTTCAGATTCTACCAGATCAAAACCAAAAAAACCGTAAAGTTCATCACTGATAAAAATAGGAACTACAATCAGCGAGTTTACATTCTGTTCTTTCAGTAATATTTTTTCTGGATCAGCCTGATTATCAAGCTCCTCAAGATTTTCTATAATTATTAATTCTTTCTGGTTTAATTTTTCAAACCACCACTTAAATTTTTGGGTGCTTAAATTCTGTAATTTATCCTTTTCTGATTTTATACTTGGAGCAGTCCATTCAAATTTGTTGGACATAGTTTTTTTATCGTCTGATACTTTAAAAATATAACTGCGGTCAATATCAAAAAACTCTCCCAGGACTTTTAAAGATTCATTTATTTTATAGTTAAAATTATTAAGCCCCAGATTAACCAATCTGGAAGAAACATCTGCCAGGGTTTTCTGAAACTTATACTGGGCTCTTAATTCTTCTAAGTTTTTTTCTATTCTATTCTGAGCCTGTTCAATACTATAGCTAATATAAAAACTGAGTGCAGTAATAATAAGATAAGAGCTGAAATAAATTGGAACTACAATCTGTTTTGAATCCGAAAAATAAAGTGTAAAAATCATTACTATTATTAAAAGTAAATTGGTTAAAAATTTGAGCAGATTTAAATTAAAAATAAGATTAAAAATTGCTGTAATTAAAATAATTAAAATTGCCAGTGCTACTCTAAAATTCTGCAGATATGTATAGTAAATAAGTTGAAAAATAGCCAGCAGAGAGACTAAATAAGATATCCCCTCAATTCGCCTTTTAACCCAGTCCGATCTATATGATAATATAAAAACCATTAAAAAAACTGATATCGAAATTAATCTTTCAGCTAAGGACATTGGATCAGTAAGTTCTGGCGTAAATCTATAGATGACAGCAAAAATTAAGTAAGCAGCTGCCGCCAAAATAAAAATTTTTCGATAAAATTTAATTTCCTCTTCTAATTTTTTCATACCAGGTCTAAAATACTTCCCTCCCCTTTAACTGTCTGAGATGCCTTTTTATTATAGCATTTTTTAGCAAAGTTTAAAAGAAAAAAGCACTTTCTTTTGTTTTAAGTTCAAACTGAGAAAGAGCTTACTATTCCTGAAAATTGACATGGACATGACTACAGTCACAAAAGGGTTTATTATCTGATTTACCACATCTGCAGAGCGCAACCGAATTTCTTGCCTCATATCTTTCTCCATCCGCCCCTTCGATCTCTATTTTTCCTTTAACAATAATAGCAGATCCCACATTCTTTTCTGGATCCTGCAAAATTTCTATAGCCGGTTCAAATTCTTTTTCTAAAATCTCACCGTTTTTCGAAACAGCAGTCAATCTACCTGCCAGACATTCTTCTGCTGACTTAAGCGCCAGCTCCCTTTCTTCTTTTTTATCCGATTCTTTTATTAAATTCCAGGTATCCCCTTTTTCCGTATGGCAAAAGCGGAGAAAAGCACAGCGGTGATCATCTCTTAAGTCTATTTCTTTACCTTCTAAAAGTTCAGCTCTTGTTTTATAGTCAAGTTTAGAAGCAGTTTCTTTTCCATCAAAATCCATTTGGTTGTGGTAGCTATCACAGAAAGGGGGAGTTTTAGTCTCTCCACAGCGGCAGAGAGAGTAATTTTCTTTTTGAGGAAGTTTTTTACCTTCCCTGTATTCATAATGTTTTCCGACTGGAGTAATTATCTTTTCAGATAAGGGAACAGCTCCGAAAACACAGTAAGGTCCATCTTTAATAATCTTTATTTTAAGCTGTTTTTTTTCAGTCATTTTTAACACCTCATATCAAATTTATAATTTAACTATTTACTAATTATTTAAAAGATCAATGTAAATTTCCCCTGCGATGAACTGTATCATAGGCAAATAAAGCATAACCAATTTCGGCAGTAGTATATTCTGATTCTGCAGCCATCTTCCGCACAATTCTTATTATTTTAATATAATCATCCGGCTTAAAACTTTCCTTTTCTTGTTCAAAATAGCCCAGATTATAAAGAGTAGCCCAAACCCTGGTATCGATAACGCAATGTTTTTGAGGCTCCAGCGAAGTTAAAATAGCCGAAGCAGTTGGTGTCCCAATCCCCATTAAGCTCGTATAAAGGGCCAGACGACAAAAATCATCATAAAGCTGATAGGCAGCTTCTGTTACTTTTTCTACCCGTCTGGCTGGATTCTTTTTTACATGGTAGGAACTGCGGGTGGAATTAAGATGAGCCAGCTGATATAGTTCATCTTTTGTTAGATATTCTTTTTGATGATATTCTTTTCCAATCTGCATCAATTTTTCGGGATAGAGTCCTGTTGTCTGATCATATTTTTTTAAATATTTTTCAAAATCTATAGTCTCTATTTTAAATACCTCCCATTCATAAGTATTCTATTAAATTAATTACATTTAAATTACTTACATTTAAAATTATTCGTATTTTCTGGCAACTGCTACAATTATAATTCCATAAATAATACCGGCCAAAAACGAAATATGATCATTCATTCCAGTAGAAAGATAAAAAGCTAAAGATACAATCAAACCCAGAAAACCGCCCTTAAAAAGCCCATTTAAACCAGGTTTCATCTGGGTCAAACCAATTAAAAAACCCATGATTAGCCTGTTATACCAGAGGGCAAAAAGATAAAGTCCATTTCCACTGTAGCCCATTCTGATTCCACCACCAATAATGCAGATCACACCCAGCAGGGCACCGGTAATAATTGAAACTTTTAATTTTTTATCTATCATCATTATCCTCCTCTTTTTTCTCATATATTAAGGTATTTATTTTAACTTACTATATAATATATTTGATTTAAATAATAAATATCCTGCATAAACTAAAGCTAAAAACCACTTAACAAAATTTTAATAAACATCAACCAGAAATTTTAAGTCTAGCTCATCCGAATTTAATTAATTTTGATGAAAAAAAAATAAGATTAAAAAAGATGATATAGATTTTGACATTTTAAAGGCTTAACTGATAAACTTTATTTAATCAATAAGATTTATCTAATCAAAATATAAAGGAGCTGATATTGTGAGTCTAATCGAAAAAACCATGAAGTTAAAAAATTGGGCAGTTGTTGGTGCCACTACAAAGAAAAATAGATTCGGCTACAAAATTGTTAAAAAACTAAAGGAAAATGACTATAATGTTTTTCCCGTTAATCCAAAATTCGAAAAAGTTGCCGAGCTAAAATGCTATAATGACCTGAGCGCAATAGACGCTAAAATTGATGTGGTTGATATGGTTATTAATCCAAAGCACGGGATTAATGTTATGGAAGAAATTAAGAAACTGGGAATTAAATATGTCTGGATGCAGCCAGGGACAAGGAGTCAGGAGATTAGAGATTTTGCAGCCGAAAATAATATAGAATTGGTTGAAGACTGTATTTATGCGCGCTTATAAGTTTGAACTCCCTGCTCCTCCATCAACAACTATTGAACTGCCATTAATATAATCAGACTTTGGTGATGATAAATAAGCTATTAAATCACCGAGGTTTTCCGGTGTACCTATTTTTTTGACGGGTACACTTTTA
The DNA here is from genome assembly GCF_003337665.1 of Halanaerobium sp. ST460_2HS_T2. Lineage (NCBI taxonomy): Bacteria > Bacillati > Bacillota > Clostridia > Halanaerobiales > Halanaerobiaceae > Halanaerobium > Halanaerobium sp. ST460_2HS_T2. The sequence continues at coordinate 26,664 of NZ_QPJF01000009.1, read as the reverse complement.
CTTTTTGCATTTAAAGCTTCCTGATAATTTTCGAATTCACCATTTTCAACCTGAGAATTAAGTAATATTTACTATTGTTCCCCCACCATCTTTTTTTAAAAATTCTACTGATTCTTTGATCAGTCTGACCACACTCATCACCAGCAGCTCGTAAGAATCATACCAGTCAGCTTCTGTTGTTTCCAGAAAAGATTTAGCTGGTGGACCACCAGCAGAAGTAACGAGGTGATCGAGCCTGCCAAAGTTATCAACTGCAGTTTTAACCAGCCTTTTAATATCTTCCTTTTTAGTTATATCTCCCTGACAGGAAATTACCCTGCCTCCGTTTAGCTCATTTAATTCCTTTAAAGCACTGTCCAATTTCTGCTGATCTCTGCCGTTAATAACCACGTTTACTCCCTCTTTAACCAGGGCAGCTGCAGCAGCTTTTCCAAGCCCGCTGCTCGATGCAGTAACAATTGCTGAATTACCTTTAATTTTTAAATCCATAATCCAATTCCCTCCTCTAATAAATTTAGAAATCTATTAATATTATACTCAACCAGTAACGATTATTCCTTTTTAAACTGGGGAACTAAAAGAACAGGGTAAATCAACCGAACATTTGCCGCAGACATCAGTTAACTCTGACTCCGGATGAATTTTATCATTTTCTGAAAGCAGTTGATAACACTGATGACGGTCAAATGAGTCTTCCTGCAGTGAGCCGTTGACACAGCGGTCAACACATTTGCTGCAGTTAAAACCAGCCTTATTTAGGCACTTATCCTGCTCACTCCGCTCTGAAGCCTCAATATTTAGATCAGTAACTAAAGTTCCGATTCGACCGGCACAGCCCTTTTCAGTAATCAGCATATTATTAAGACCAAAGGTTCCGAGCCCGGCTATATAAGCAGCATGTCGGTGGGACCAGTCGCTGATCAATCTTTCTTTATCAAAATTATTGGTGGCGGCAATTAGACTGGCCTGATATCCCTTTTTAGAAAGTTTTTCTTTTAAATGCTGATTTAAATCTGCAATCAACTGATTGGTTTCTATATATGCTTTTGCCCACTGATCTGAGCTGTATTTTCCTTCAATATTGGAATCTGCAATCCCCTTAGAAAATGGAATAAAATAAGCAATAATTGTTCTGGCCCCGGGCATTAAATCCTCAGGCATTAAATGGTCCTCAGAAACTGCTTTTTTTAATTCACCAAACATTGGATCATCAGCCGCTGCATACTTTATTATCGGTTCTTTCCAGCTGCTTTTTATATCATCTTTTTCTTGATAGTTAGCTATAAAATCGTGAATTAAATTTTCTATTTCCTGCTTCAAATTATCCCTCTCTTTCCTGTACTCGACTATTAATATTAGAATTCTTGAGCAATTGAGATTTCTCTGCTTTGAATTATATCACAATAATAGTTAATTTAAAGTATTAAACAATTTTAAAAAAATAAAGGGAAATCTTTCACTATTGTTTAATTATATATTAAGAGAGCAGGTGAATATTTTGTCACATAAAACAGCAAAATCAGCTTATAAAAATCTTGAAGAAAGATTAAATCAATTTCCTCAGGGAGCACCACCTTCCAAAACACTTTATAAAATTTTATCCATACTTTTTAGTGAAAAAGAGGCAAAAATTGTAGCTCAGCTGCCGGTAAAACCATTTACCGTTAAAAAGGCAGCCAGAATTTTGAAAATGGATCAGCTAAAGACTGAAAATATTCTGGATGAACTTGCAGGAAGAGCAATACTTCTTGATTCTAAAGATCAGGGAGTAAAAAAATATATACTGCCACCACCAATGGCAGGTTTTTTCGAATTTTCAATGATGAGAACCCGTCAGGATATCAATCAAAAACTGCTGGCAGAATTATATCATCAGTATTTGAATGTGGAAGAAGATTTTATTAAAGATCTATTTTTAGCCAGCGAAACCAAACTGGGCCGGGTCTATGTTAATGAAGAAGTTCTCTCTAAAGATAATATGGTTCATATTTTAGATTTTGAAAAAGCAAGTCATATCATAGAAAGTGCTGAAGATATAGGAATCAGCACCTGTTACTGCAGGCATAAAATGCACCACCTTGATCAGGCCTGTGACGCTCCACTTGATATCTGTATGACCTTTAATAACACTGCTGATTCTTTAATTCGCCATGATCATGCCCGTCGAGTTGAAACTTCAGAGTGTCTGGAGCTTTTACATCAGGCTTATGAGCACGGACTTGTTCAGTGTGGAGAAAATGTGCGTGAGAGTCCTACCTTTATCTGCAACTGCTGTGGCTGCTGCTGTGAGGCACTTCTGGCAGCAAAAAAGTTTGGCAATCTGCATCCGGTACAGACAACTCATTATCTACCTCAGATCAATTACCAAAGCTGTATTGACTGTGGTAAGTGTATTGAAGCCTGTCCAATCGATGCAATCTCCAGAAATGATGAAAAGGTAGTGATTGACCATGATATCTGTCTTGGCTGTGGAGTCTGTGTTCGCTCCTGCCCCAACAGCTCCTTAAGTCTGCAGCGGCGCAAAGAAGAAATTATAACTCCCGTTAATTCAGTCCACAGAACAGTTATGATGGCAATTGAAAGAGGTAAACTGCAGAATTTGATTTTCGATAACCAGGCTTTCGGCAGCCACCGGGCAATGGCAGCTGTAGTCTCAGCTATTTTAAAACTGCCTCCCATTAAACAGGCAATGGCCAGTAAGCAGCTCAAATCACGCTATTTAGAAAAAATTATAAAAAAACTGGCTTAATCTTTCAGCAGCAGTATAGCCTTCAATTAAATTTCAGAGTTAGAAAAAAGCCGGCTAATACCGGCTTTATCTGTTTGTTATTTTAATTTTTTGCAGTAGCTGTAATCAAAATCTTTCGATTTCAGCTTTTTAAGATCTGCAAAATCTCCATAAAAATATAGGAGGGGACAGTGAACTCTAGCTGCCCAGGCAGTTTCGCTGTGAACGGCTCCGGGAACCTGATAATAGATTAAATCAAGTTTAAATTTTCTTTTAAGCTCTTTGAGCCTTGAAATGACATCCTCCGTAAAAGACATAAATTTACCTTCGGCCTCACCCGTATCCAGCCAGATTCTGCTCTTTAAATTATGATAATTATAAGAATTAATTTTTTCCAGCGGGGAACTTTTACCCCACCAGAAGGAGGGAGACATCACTGCAAGTTTGCCAAAGAGGTCGCTCCTCCGCAATCCAATGTTGAAAGTAACCAACCCTCCCATCGATGAACCCATTAAGGCTGTATTTTCTGGACCCTTTCTAACTCTGTAATTTTCTTCAATAAAGGGCATTAGTTCTCGAATAATAAATTTTTCATAGGCAAAACCTCTGGCTTTAACCTTCTTCCCTCTATAATAACCATCCTGATGAGCATATTCGCTCAGCCGTTCTTTACCCATATTATCAGCAGCCACAATTATAATTTCTTCAATTTTTTCGGCTCTAATTAACCTTTCTGCAGTCTGATGCAGATTCCAGGAATCTCCAGAAAAAGATTCCCGGCCGTAAAATACATTCTGACCGTCATGAACATATAAAACTGGATAAAATTTATTCTTTTGAGCTGAATAAGAAGGCGGTAAATATATTCTTATTTTTCTGGAATTATTTAAAACCTCAGATTTAAAGTCCTTTATAATTTTAATATCTATTTTTTCTTTTATCATCTAGAACCCCTCAGCTACCTTTTTTATTGATCTTACTTTTTTTAAAATCAACTAAACTAGATAATTCCCTCTTCTTTAAGCTTTCCCAGAAAATAGGGCATCTGCTCTCTCCAGCCTGTCCAGTCATGGTCTACATCATAACCCCAGTAATCAAACCAGGCAGGAATCCCTTTTTCAGCCAGAATAGTATCTAAAAGCCTGGTATCTCTTAAAGTATCTTTCTCCCATCTGCCCTGACCGGCACAGACAATCAACTTATTTTTGCGATAATGATTGAGATACCAATCATCTTCCAGCTCCCTTAAATAATCAACCGGGGAATTCAAATAGACTTCTGTATCCATATAGCCCCCGGTAAAAAATCTGGCATCATAAATACCGCTTAAAGCAACAGCGGTATCAAAGGCATCAGGATGTTTAAAATAAAAATTGACAGCATGGTAGGCGCCCATACTGCAGCCAGTAGTAATTAATCCTCCCTGCCAATTGGAATGATATTTAATCAGAGGCAGCAGTTCATCAACAATATAGCGATCATAGCTGTTGTGAACTAAAGCCTTATCATGGGAATGGAGGCCGAAATTAAGCCAGGAATCAGCATCAACACTGCTTGCTGCATAAACTGTTAGCTCACCATTTTCAATAAAAGGCCAGATAGCATCAATCATACCAAAGTCCTCGTATTCATGAAAACTACCACCAGAAGAAGGGAAAACAAGCATTGGTTTTCCGGCATAGCCGTAGATTTTAAAAGGCATCTCCCGATTTAAATTTGAACTGTAAAAACTTCTGTACTCTATCTGCATAATTATACCTGCTTTCCTTTCAAAAAAATTAATTTTTATCTATCGCGAATTTAACAGCTTCTTTTCCCTGCTCCATTTCCTCAGTTCTTAAAATTATGCCATAATCTCCAATAGCAGGAGCTAAAATGGGCGAAATTGCTTCGTGTAAAACTATATATTGACCATAATTATTTAAAATATCTTCTAAAGAATGCTTATAATTGATAAAATTCTTACGGCCGATATAAAAACAGTTATATTTTCTGCTGATATCTGCTCTAAATTCACCATGAGCTATCAACTCTGCATAAGCTTTGTAGATATTTATATCATTGGCATAATTAAACATGTCCAGAGTCAGCCCTCCAGGTGGTCTCATATTAACTTCCAGGGCAACAATTCTTCCGTCCGCTAGTTTAAAATACTCAAAGTGAAAAAATCTTTCTTTGAGTTCAAAGGCCCGAGCCGTCTTTTTACCAGCTTCCACTATATCTTCCGGCAGCTCTCGCGGAATATAATAATACATATCAAGCCCCTCATTAACAGTCTCCATAATTCCACCCTTATAGACCATTGAGGAGGAAAAAACAATATTACCTTCTTGATCTGTCAGCCCATCAAAAGTGTGTATTTTGCCCTCGATATATTCTTCCATTATATAATCAAGATTTAATTTATTATTAAAAAAATCTAACAGTTGATCGTGATTGTGAATTTTATAGGTATCTGCTGCGCCAACACCGCTGTCAGGTTTAACAACCACCGGATAATCAACTTCAGCAATAAAGTCTTCGGCTTCGTTGAGACTGTTAACAACCCTGCCGCGGGCTGTGTTTAAACCAGCCTGCTGAAAGATTTCTTTCATCTTTGATTTGTACTTCATTGCTTCAATTTCATCAATTTTTAAACCTGGCACATTAAAATCAGTTCGCAAACGGGCATCTTTTTCCAACCAATGTTCATTATTGGACTCAATTCTATCAATTTTTCCATACTTATGGGTGAAATATCCACAAGCTCTAAGCAGCTGGGAATAGTCCTCCATATTATCAACTTTATAATATTCTGTCAGAGAATCTTTAAGCTCTCTTCTCAATTCTAAATAGGGCATATCTCCAATTCCAAGTATATTGACTCCGGCGTTTTTAAGCTCCACACAGAAATTATAAAAATTATTAGGAAAATATGGCGATATAAAGATAAAATTCATATGATCCTTCCTTTCTCTACTCTACTTCTCGAATTATCACTAATTATAATCATAACTGTTCTTAATAAGTTAACTAATTTTATCATTTTAAATTAAAATTGTAAACTATCTGGATCAGATTTTTCCACTTTAAATTACTGTTCAAATTGCAGTCATTGTATATTCAACTAATTTACTACTTCTTAACAAAATCAACCAGCAATTATTTTTTCTCATTTTTTGATGAAAAAATACTCAAGACAACATAAGCAATTAATGTAAAGACAAAAAAGATTAGTAAGACTGTAGCAATGCTCTGCAGAGAACCAATCAAAGTTCTGTAAATTTCTAAAGTCCAGCGCTCAGCTGTAAGTTGAACAACTTCTCTATTTTCATAGCGAGAAGTTATATATTTTTCTAAATCCCAGACTCTGACTCCCCCGGAGATTCCAACCACATAAATTGCAAATTTAATATATTTAAGCCAGGCCTGATTGATTGCCTCAGGTACTATTAAGTTTAAAATTTTATAAATTGAATCATTAAACAATCTGCTTACTATATAGCAGACAAGGAGTGCCACCAAAAATGTAACCAGCATTAGTAGATAAAACATATATTCACCTCTTTATTTATATCTTTTACTTCAGAAATCGATCAGGTAACCTGTTTATAATTTCCTGATATCTTATCATTTCAAAACTTTTATTCCGCTCCCCAACCTTTTTGCAGCAATTTGGTATTAATAACTCCTGGATGTAGGCAGTTAGAGGTAATTTTATCTAATAATGAAAGCAAATGAAGTGTTAAAATAAACTGAGAATGATAATTGACAGCTATAGTCTTTTCTATCTGATCTTCACTATATTCTAATTTATTTTGATAAATTCCCGCATTATTGATCAAAACATCAATCTTCTCTTCTTCCTCCAACAGCTCCAGACTTAAATCTAAAACCTGCTGCTGTGACTCCAAATCAGCTATAGCAATTTTATCATTTTAAATTATATTAACATAATAATTATTTTAGTTAAAACACAAATACAGCCTAAAATTAAGTATATTGAAAGTTGATTATTTCATTCTTTAATCGAATAATTTCTCTTTATCAATCCTTAACTGCATAAACTATTCTTTCACCATCATAAATGCTGATTTCTCTGCTGCTTAAATCAGAATACAGCTTTTGATACTCATCCTTTCCCACATCTTCTATTAGTTCTAAACCTCGTGAATTTAAGATCTCTTCAATTTCACTGCTTTTAAGGCCGGTTTTCCAGGGAGAACCCATCTCTTCAACAAAAGAGATGATTTTTTCATCAACTTCAGATCTTTCAGAACCAACAACTACTTCCTTTTTCACATAACTAAAAACTACTCTGCTTCCACTCTTTAATTCAGCAAAATAATCGATTACTTTATCCACCGCTTCTCTTTCCAGATATTGAGTAACACCTTCCCAGATCAAAAAAGTTTTCTTATTCTTATCAAAATTATTTTCCTGCAGCACCTCATTTAAGTCTCTTTTTTCAAAATCAATTTCTACCAAATTAAGATATTCAGGAAGATCCTGATATAACTTTTTTAATCCTTTTTTCTTTTTGGAAAGAGTCTCAGGATGGTCTACTTCAAAGACTTCCAGATTTTCCAACCCTTCAATCCTGATGGACCTTGTATCAAATCCTGCGCCAAGAATTAATAACTGCTCCATCTCTTTTAAGTTTTCTCTTAAAGTGTCATCAATATATCTTGTTCTGTATAAGAGATTGCCAATTACGCCAGGCAGTTCTTTATCTCTTTTAGCAAATATCATCTCTCTTAGAGGAGAAAACTTCATCAGCTTTAAAAACAGTTTCCAGAGAGGAGGCATTAAATAAAATGCTGCTCCATCATAAAAGAGTCTCTCATCTTCGGGATAATATGATTCTGCTGCTCTAAGTGCAGCATTTGATAAAGCAGAATAGCTTTTATCTTTCATTATTTTTGCCTCCCTGTCAATTATTTTTTATTGTTTTTTTATATCATCCAAAAAAGAATATTTAATAATCTAACATAAAAAGAATATTTAAAACTTTTTAAAAAAATAGGGGTAGTAAATGTAAAAGTAGATAGAGAACAATAATTATTTTAGCAATCTGAGCCAGATAAAAAGAAAAGTTTCTGTTTCTATTTTTATCACTTTTAAGTTCTCGACTCTGATCTGCTTCTTTAATTTCTTCTGTAGCCTCTATATTTAAACTTTCCAGCAGTTCTTTAGCCTCTTTATAATCCTTCTCTGCAACATAAAGTTCTATATTGAAGGCGGAATAGCCCATATAAAGCATAGTATAGTCCCCGGTTTCATCGTGGCGCACAATAAGCTCAATCCCGTTATCATTGAGTAAGGCCTCTATCATCTCTGCTTCGCGGGTCCCGGTTGTTATTAAATGCTGCAGTTTAAATTCAGCCATTGTTTTAGCTCCTTAAATTTTTATTAAATCTAATCTTCAATTAAATTGTTTTTCACTAAGTCAGTTTCAGTTAAAACTTTTATCCCATTTTTTATTAATAATTCAGCTGTGAGACCTCTGCCGCTGATTAATGTACCGCTAAAAGTTCCGTCGTAGATTTTTTCCGAGCCGCAGGAGGGACTTCTCTGCTGCAGTAATGCTTTTTTGGCTTCCACAATTTTTGCTATTTTTAAAGTTTTTTCTGCCCCCAGTTTAAATTCAGCTGTTAGATCTTTACCCTTTTCAGTTACAACTTTTTTCCTGCCTTGATCATCAATAATAATTTCGGAGGGATCTCTGGGAGTCGGGAGTCCTCCCAAAACTTCAGGACAGACCGGAATTGCCTTTCCTGTTTTGACTAACTCTGCAACTTTTTTATTTAAGTTATTTTTGCCGTCATAGCGGCAGTTAATTCCTGCCAGACAGGAACTTACAAGAAACATTTAATCACCTTCAATCATTAATTTTTAACGCTTAAATCCACCTTCAGAATTTATAATTTCCCCGGTAATCCATTCAGCATCTTTTGAGGCCAGAAAACTAACCAGTCTGGCTGTGTCTTCAGGTTGACCGATTCTACCCTGCGGAAACTTTTTCAATAACTCCTCTTTCAGCTCCTGACCCATCCAGCCGGTATCTGTAGGACCCGGATTAACAGCATTAACTGTTATTCCTTTGGGAGCTAATTCAGCTGCCAGAGAGATGGTTAAGGCATCCACTGCTCCTTTGGTAGCTGCATAAGCTATCTCATTTTCCATTGGTCCTTTAAACTGACCTGAACTGAGATTAATTATTCTGCCGCCTCTTTCTTTTTCTGCGCCCCAAGGCATCTTTCGATCATAATCAAGCCAGTAAGTAAAAAAAATATCTGCACCATCTTCTGCTAATTTCCTGGCAATTGCTGCGCCAATTCCCTGCATCCGGCTGGTCCCTGTTATTAGGGCAGTTTTATTGTTAAGTCTTTTCTCTAACATAATACTATCACCTGTTTTTATTTATTATTAATTACTGAGATTTATAAACTCTGATCAATACTGCCGTCAGGCAGCATATTATCAGGATGATATTCACCGCGCTCTTCCATTTGATAGCGCTGACAGCTTTTATTATCACCATGACAGTAGTTTTCAACCCACTTTTTATCTATTTTACCAGCTTCATAAAATCTCTTCATCGGACAGACCGGATACCATTTGCAGGTCATAATTAGCCTCCTTATTTCTCAACTATTCCGCTGCCGTCAAGCTGATAATAACTGCTTTCAGCACAGTCCCTGCATAAAACTTTATCATCTTTTTGAACAGCTTTGGCAGCCATTAATCTCTCCCCACACTTACTGCATTCAGCATCAGCAAAGATCGGGGCATAATCAGGTAGTTTGATTTCAGCATTTTCTTCAATTTTAAAGTATTTATCAGGATCTGCTTCAATTATTTCAAAAGCTATCTGCTGCCAGAGTTCCTTCATTTTCTGCTGTTCTTTTTTGCTGCCTCTTCTTTCTGCAATAACTTTTTTAAATAATTCAGCTGCTTCTGGATATTCCCGTTCAATAAAATCTGGATCTTTGAGATAATATCTAAGATTTTCTGATGAATTTTTTCTTTTGACAAAGGTGACAGCTGTCTTTCCAAAATCACGATAGATAATTGAATTATTGCCAAAGGTAGTACCTGCGACATATTGAATACCATCACTAAAACAGCTGTTAGATTCCACTACAGCCAGTAAATCCTCCATTCCATCATTTTCTGCAACAAGTCTCTTTAAGGCATCTGCAGCAGCCAGCACTCCCAGGGCAAGAAAGGGACAGTAATGTCCGTGCAGTTCTCCCGTCTTAAGCAGTAAATCATGAAGATTCTGATATCTGATCAATTTATTAATCCTGTAGCGCGGTGTCTTCTTCTGCAGAGATAGAGTTGGCTGATCCATAAATGAGGCGTAAGGTTTAATATCAATAACTGGAGTTCCATCTATCGCATCAAGTCCATAGACATGCAGTTTATTACCCTCTCTTTTCAATAATTCCACAGTTGTAATCCCAATCGGTGTTGGTCTGCGGGGACTTCTGGAGGTAAAGAGACCTCTTTCCGACCCCTTTCTTCTTTTGCTGATTAGGTCATATCCTTCCGATTTATGAAAATAGAAAAGGATCTGCAGGTATTCATAATCTTCTATTTTGTCAAGACCATCCAGGTATTCTTCCTCAACCTCAATTATACTTCTATTCTTTTTCATCTCATCCGGACCAACAGGTTCCTTATATTTACTTCTAACTTCTGCTATTTTTTTAACTTTCATTTTTGTCTCCTTAATATCAAATTTTCATTTTAGTTTTTCTGAGCATCCTTAATACTGATTCTTCATCGACATAGTTATCTACTCTATTGAGATCAATCCATTTTAAATTCTTAGATTCGCTGCTCTTTTCTAATTCTTCTCCAGCATCTGCTTGCAATAAAACTCTTAAGTCATAGTGAAAATGCTCAGCCTGCTTTTTAACTGCAGGAATTTTATGAACATCAAGATCAAATATTTTCTGCTCAACTACTGAAAGTGAATTTAAACCAGATTCTTCTGCAGCTTCTCTTAAAGCAGCTTCTTCAATTAATTCTCCCTCTTCTAAATGTCCACCCAGTTGAATCCATTTATCTAGTGCCTGATGATGGTGAAGTAGAACCTTATCACCCTGATGATTGACTATCCAGGCAGAAGCTGTTAAATGCCCTTTAGAATTAGTTCGCAAATAGTCATCTTCATTATTAGCTAAAAAATTTATAATTTGACGCTTATATTTTTTCTCAGCTTGACTGTTCGGCTTATATTTTCTAATTTCCTCTAAAATTTTTTGATGGTAATCCAACTTAAAGATTCTCCTTTTCTATTATATATAATTCTTGATTAATTTTATTTTCCCTGTTTAAAAATCAAAGAGCCGGGAAATCCCGGCTTTCTTTATAACAATTATTTTTAAAATTAAAGATCAAAATTATTTTCTGATTTTTGTTCCGCTGTAAGTAAAGGCATCACTATTCATATCGAGGCGGTCATCTTTGATTTCAGCTATAATATTACCGCAACTTTTACAGAAAAAGTTTTTACCTTTAACTTCTCCATCATAAAGCCTTGTTATTTTGCTCTTCCAGCAGCGGAGAACTCTGCCCTGGCCAATTTTTTTGTATTTAAATAATTTACTTTTGCATTTTGCACATTTAATTGTCAGCATGATATCAATCCTCTGGCTGATTTAGATAATAATTTTTGCGGGCAAAATATATTAAAGTCATCCAGATCCCAAAAGGTACTAAAGTTAAAGCAACTAAGAGAATATTAACCCAGATATTTATTTCCATATGTCTTGAGTAATAAACCAGTGCAATGACATAAAAAATAACAGCAGCTGTACCGATGAAATATAAATTACTATTACTACTAAGTATTATGTTAGAAATGATCAAAATAAGTATCGATGTTAAATATAGTTTACCTGCTTTATTTGAAACAAAAGCATTAAATATTGATTTTAACATTATCCCGCTCCCTCCTGTTTTTATAATTAAACTTAAAAGATAAGCCTGCTCCAGACTCTGGCTTTCCAAATAATCAGCCAACTGCTTCATTTTAAACTTTGTGCTAATTTTAGTATATCATATCAGCTCAGTTAACAAAATAATTTCTATTTGCTATTTTTTTGGACTGATAATTTGATCAAAGTTTTTAATAAAAGCATTACTAAAGCAGCTGTCAGAAACATTATATTTAAACCCCATCGGTCAGCAATAAAACCAATAATTGGAGCTGAAACCACAATGAAAACAGTTCTAAATTGCGATTCGATAGATAACATAGTTGCTCTTTCCTTTTCAGCTATGATATTGGCAATATAATCGAGCATCACCGGTCTTCTCATACTTCTAAGAACATAGAATAAGATAAACAAAAGAATTATAAAATAAGTAAAACCGCTGTTGATAATTAAGCCGATCAGAGCCATTATACTTACTGTTAAAATATAGACAATATTTAGAGCTTTACCTGTATCTGCAAAAATTCTTTTCAGCTTAAAGGCGCTGCGGCTGGCAGCGGAACTGAGTAGATAAATCACTGCATAGGACAGGCCAAGCAGAGCTGAAAGTCTTTTTTCTTCTCCGTAATTCAGCATCAAAGGCAGGGCAATCAATTCTATTTTTAAAATCGGCTGCAGATAATCTTTTAGAACCTTAAAAAATCCATCATAAATACCTGAATTTATAATTCCTTTCCGCAAATCCTGTAAATTAAATAACAGTCTCTTTAGACTGTCGATTCCAGCCAGAAAAAATTTCTTTAAATCTAAATTTCCATTTGTTTTTCCATCCAGGTAAGCCGGATAAGTAGAAATTAAAATAAAGTCCAGAATATAGGGGATAATAGAAAATAAAAAAATCAATCTGTAGTTTGATTCTACAAAAACTATAAAAGCTCCAATTAAAGCCGAAATGGCTGAACCTATCAGTGAATAGGATTTAGTTCTTCCATAAACTTCCGACTTTTTATCGGCAAGCCCTCTGCGATCAAGATATAAAAAAATAATAGCTTTGTGGGTTCCACTTCTAAATGCCTCAGCTATACCAAAAAAAATCACTGCCAGAATCATAACCAAATAATTTAAAGCCAGGTAAAATAAAATAAAAGAAAAAATATAGAAAATAAAACAGATCTGCAGGCTTTTTTTACGGCCGTACTGATCAGCAAAAATACCTGATGGTACTTCCAGTATATTTTTAGTAATTTCTCTGATTGAAATGAGGGTTCCAATCTGAAAATAGGAAAAACCAAGGCTGAGAAAAAATATATAAAGAAATGGCTCAAAGAATTTAAGGTTTTTTAGCAGACCATAAAATCCAAATTTTTTGATGTTTTTATCTTTTTTAATATCCATAATTATTCCTCCGGGAATAATATTATTTTAATAATTTGCACAGACAGCAACAGCAGTATCAGCTGCTTTGTGCCAGCAGACCAAAGCTTAATTTATAAAGAAAATAATCAAAACTGTTCCCCGACAGGTTGCCGAAATTAATCATTCTGACTGCTAAGTTAATAGTTTCAAATTTTTCTCTTCCATATTCAGCCTTAACCTTATCCATCATTTCCTGCTCAGGCTGCCCTTTCTTTTCTGTCCAGTGCTGAGCGTAAAATAAAGCCAAAGTTTCTTCTTTCGGACAGTCTTCTAATTCACCTGCTAAAAGAGAATTAAGTTCAGCCTGACTGATACCTGCCTTAAGAGCCAGTTTTGAATGATAGTAGGAACAGTAGCGGCAGCCGTTGACCTCCGTTACAGCCATCATCAGCCTCTGCCTGAATTCTGCATCCAGCAGTTCTCCTGAATCTAATTTCTTTATCTGATCTCTATTTTTGATAATAAATTTTAATTCTTTAATAAATTCTCCGAAACTGTTGAATCTTCGCTTTTTAAATTTTTCCATATTAACTCCTTTAATTTAAATATTATCTTTTATATTTCAATCAGCTCTAAATATTGATTAAAATTAGTTCTATTACTGTCATCAGAATGAGGCCCATTCTTTTGTTCTTAATTTTTCTCCGAAAAAGAGATAACCAGCGGCTGTGATTAAAACAATGCTGCCTACACTGAATATTGGAAAGACATTATTCAGTTCCATAGTTTTAATCTGGTTGAAAAGCTGTTTTGGTAAAACAGGCAGATTTTTTTGGGCATTCTATCACTTCCTGGTTTCTATTATATCAAATCAAAAAATAATTAAAACTTTTTCTAACAAAGTGTTGACATATGTTCAAAATTAATTATATAGTAGGATTGGTAAATAATAAATAGAAAACTCTGGGGGAATTGGAATGTTAACTTTTAAACAGGCAGTAATACCTGTGATTACAATGGTTTTATTGATCTTATTTTCTGTTCTATTCTGGGAGGCACCGATTCAGATTGCTCTCTTTTTTGAAATAATAATTATTATAGCTTTAGCCTTATACTGGGGCTATAAGTGGCAGGAAATTGAAGAAATGCTTTTTTCAAGTTTTAAAAATATAGGTAATGTAATTTTAATTTTATTTTTACTGGGAATGATGATCGGACTCTGGATTGCTGTAGGCACAGTACCGACAATGATCTACTTCGGGCTGCAGACTATCAGCCCCAGATACTTTTTTATCCTTTCTTTTATTTCAACTTCTCTTGTTTCAATGGCAGTTGGTACCGCTGTGGGAACTGCAAGTACAATCGGACTGGCCTTAATCAGTCTGGCCCAGACAATGGGGCTTAACCCTGCCTTAGCTGCAGGAGCAATTATTTCTGGATCTTATGTAGGAGACAGAATGTCACCAGTTTCTTCAATTGCTATTATCACAGCTCACAGTTCAGAAGCCCGGCTAATGGATATGATTTACCATATGCTCAAAACTGCAATTTTACCTTATCTAATTACAGCTTTAATTTTTCTCTTTATTGGATTAAACAGTTTTTCCAGCATGACAGCTGCAGTTAATTTAGATTCTCTGATTAAACTTTTAAACAGCAATTTTCAGATTTCCTACTGGCTTTTACTGCCTCCAATTTTAATCATTATTCTGGCCATCTTAAAAATACCAACAATTATTAATCTTGCACTAAACATTCTATTTTCTTTAGCAGTGGGAATATCTTTAACACAAAGAGGCTGGTCAGAACTTTTAAATATTATGTTTAGAGGTTTTAAAAATAAAACTGGGGTGGTCTTCATAGATAATATACTTAGTCGCGGCGGTTTAACAAGTATGCTGGAGCTAATTTCGCTAATTATTTTTGCTGTTCTTTTAGGAGGACTCCTGGAACAAATGGGAGTTTTAAACAGTCTCTTAAAACCATTTATTCATCTAATTAAGAAAAAAATGCATCTGATTACTGTAACGATCTTTGCAGGTATAATTTCTGCTGCTCTGGGCTGCAATCAGTTTCTGGGAGTATTTCTGCCGGCTAAAATGCTGGGAAAAAATTACGACCAAATGAAGGTTAAAAGAAAAGAACTGGCCAGAGCCCTGGGAGATTCCGGCCTCATATTTTCACCCTTAATCCCCTGGAATGTTAACGCCTTAATGATGACAGCAGTTTTAGGAGTGACAACAGTAGAATATTTTCCCTATGCATTCTTTCCACTCCTGATGCCCTTTTCTAATCTATTAGTTAGCTATGTTGAGGAAAATTTTTAGTCCAACATTAGCAATTAAAATAAAAGAGATTATCAAAAAAAGTTTAATATCCTGTGGAGTTAACAAAGTATAAAATCATCTTATCTTTTTAGCAATATAAAAGCCATAACTTAAATAATTTTTATACTTTTTATAGAGTCTTATTTCTTCTTTTTCTTTCTCTATCAATTGCCCGGCTGCTGCTGAGTAATTATGTTTTTTAAGAAAATTGTCAAAACGTTCTTCCATTGGTTTGTAATAACTATCAATCCAGCTTGATTCTGGCAAACAGAAATATCCAACTGGTGAGAAACCATTTTTTTCTAAGATTTTAATTTTGCTTGAAGCTGTATCAATTTCAGGATATTCACTATTCCAGTGTTCTTCTATTGCAACCGGTCTGGAATTGGTGAGCCAGGTTATCTCACTTACTGCCAGATAACCGCCTGTTTTTAAAAACTCTTTCCAATACTTGATGCCTGCTTCAAATCCCATAATGTAAACTGCTCCTTCAGACCAGATAATATCAAATTCTTCACGGTCAAAGGGCAGATCATCCATTGATTTTTTTAAAGTATTGATTTTATGAGCTAAGCCCAGTTCTTCTGCCCTTGAATTTAATTCATTTAAAAATTCAGTAAATAAATCAACAGCTGTTATCTCTCCTTTAATATTTTTAGCCAGAGTAATTGTCTGGGCACCTGTACCACAGCCAATGTCTGCAACTTTTAAATTTTTATCTTCATTTAGCTCCATAAAGCTCAGTGCTTTTATTGTATCCTCAGTATTGCCTGGCCCCTGTCTTTTACCCTCTATATGAAAATCAAGCAATAATTCAAGTTCTGTCATATTAATTTCTCCTTTTTAAAAGATTAATATTAATAATTTTTTATATGACTTCTATTCTGCAAATGCAATTCTATCTTCTTTAGCAATCTTTAAAATAAAATTAACACCCTCTAAAATCAATCAAGACTTAGAGGGTGCTTTAGTCTATTAAAGTTTAATTTCCTAAAAATATATTTTATTAGAAAAGCTATTTAACTACCATTACTGCCTGTTTTGCATGTCTAACTACCTTATCACTGGTTCCACCTAATAAAAAACTTCTTTTTTCGTCTTTTTTATCAGCCAGAATAATTAAGTCAAAATTATTTTCAGCAGCAAAATTACAGATTATTTCAGCAGGGTGTCCATAATGAATTTCCTTTTTTACTTTTATGCCTCTTTTTTTAAAAAAATTTGCTTCTTTGTCCATTACTTTTTTTTATTCGTTCTTTAATATTCTCTTCTTTTACAGCTTCAGTAATTACTGTTATTAAAGTAACTTCTGATTCAGGATTAATCAAGTCTGCGGCAATATGAGATGTTTTTTTTGACTTTTCCGTTCCATCCACACCGACCAGTATTTTTTTCATTTTACTTCCCCCCTCTTGCTGTACAAAAAGATTATTCCAATACTATTATAATTCATCATCTATAATAGAATTCCTTTATCTTGATCCTGCTAAATCTATAATCTTGTCAATTTAAATTACAATAAGGGGAATGAATCTAATCCTTTTTCAGTAAAGATAAATATTTAGCAGAAATCTTATCAGTTAGATAGATATTTGCTGCTGTTTTATAAAAGTTCTGTCCTTCCTGATGAGCTTTAAGAGCTTTAATCTTAAAAATTACCGGTTTACTGGTTCTTCTCAGAGCCACCTTCTCAGCTTCTTGTATCTCAACACTTAAGTGGACATAATTTCTTTTCATCGGTTTGAGACCAGAAGCAAGAATTATATCTTTAACCTCAGGTCTGGTACCATGATAGAGAATTTTAGGTGGCTTAACGGCTCTGTAATCTGGATTAACTCCATCAATGCTGTGGCCATAGCTTGCTCTGATTCTTTTCCTGCCATCTAAAAATCTGAAACGCTCCTTGGAATCATTCTGGACCAGCTTTATTAAGTCATTCTTTGTTATATTTTTATACTTCTTACTCAATGCCTGCAGAAGTTCATCTGTTTTAACAGAAGCATCTGCTGCCAGTTTTAAGTCAAAATCTTCCGGATGATGGCGCAGAATATAAGAGATAGTTTTGAGAGTTTGGTTTTGTTCATAATGATACCTCCAACTTTAAGTTCAATTTAGTCCTCTCTCTGTATATTTTTAAACTATTTTCTGCTTCTCATATATCATATTCAAGCTTTTTATAAATATAGCCTCTTTATCTAATATTTTTCTAATGTCGGTGTATTGTCTAATAATATTATAAAATATTTATAGTAATTATACCAATACATAGAAATTTCTTTTTTATCTTTATTTTAGCTCTCTGACTGTAGCAATTACTTCTACAACTCTTTATTTTCTGAATGTTTTTTGTTATTATATAATTGAAATAAAAGACTATAAAAGCCTAGATATAAAACTTAATCCAGCTGATTAGTTTTTGAGATTAAGAAAGGAGGCTTAAATTTATGGAAAAAGAACTGCTTATTAAATCTGCCTTTGAAGACGGTGGCTTTATTCCTGAAGAATACACAGCAGACGGCAGAGATATTTCTCCTCCGCTGATAATTGAAAATGTGCCTTCAGATGCAAAAACTCTGGCTGTTATTGTTGATGATCCTGATGCCCCAAACGGTAATTTTACCCACTGGCTGATCTGAAATATTCCGGCAGATATCAGTAAAATTTCAAAAAATATTGAAAGGAAAGAAAAAGTTAAAGAACTAAATGGAGCCACACAGGGAAAAAATGATTTTAATGAATTAGGCTATAGGGGACCGGCACACCACCCAGTGGGGTCCACACTTACAGATTCTATGTCTATTCTCTTGAAGATCAGCTTGATTTAAAGGCTGGTGCGGACAAAGAAACACTGCTAAAGGCAATGGAAGGTCATGTACTGCCGAGGGTGCTTCATAAATATCCAGTGTTTTAAATATCTCAAAAGCTTCTTTACAATTAAAGTATAACACATAGATGTGACAGCATTATGTTGCAAACGAATGTTTATAATAAAAAAATACGTAAAATTATGAAAGCACCTGCCATAATTAACAGGTGCTATTCATTTATAATTAAAAGCTTATTTAATTTGATTCAATTTCTTTTTCAAATTCAAAAGTCATCCTGCCGAGTTCCATTCCACTCTGAGCAAAATAAAGTTTGATGTAATTATTTTTACTCCAGAGGGTTATTTCTTTTTCTACTGTCTGCCACTCGCCAGTACCATTGATTGTAATCGTTGAATCCAGCTTATTATTAATAAATAAGGAAACAGGTACCTGAGCAACTTCTCCTCCACTGGCTTTCAGTTCAAGCTTCAGCTTATAAATTCCTCTCTCATCTCGAATTATGCCAAAGACAACCGATTCTCCTTTGGCAGTATTCACATCTGAGAGGTCAATGGCATCTACCTCAGTCAGATCATAATATTCCATTACATTTGTTGGTTCTTCAATACTTTCTTTTGCAGCTGCTTCTTCTCCAGTTCCACTTAGTTTTCTTTCCATCACAGCTGAATCCAATATAAACTTAAGGATATTGGCCGCGTTTCTCTGCAGCTCGCCTCTCGTGATCTTCCCTTCGGCCAGGCCTTTTAAGGTATTATCATCACAGCTATTTTCTTCTGGATTCTCACAGACCATATAGAGATCATTCTGAGCTCGAACCATCGGAATAGTATTTCCTTTTCTGGCTTTTTCGCCTTCTTCATTGATTCTGGCCCACCAGTCGGTCATTACAATTCCGTCAAAACCCCACTCTTCCCGCAGGATTGTAGTCAGAAGATCATAGTTCCCGGCAGTCCAGATTCCATTTAAGCCGCCATATGTAGACATAATGGAAGCTGCTTCTCCTTCTTTAACAGCTATTTCAAAGCCCTTCATATAAATTTCTCTTAGGGCTCTTTCAGAGACCACAGAATTCACATCATGTCTGTGAGCTTCCTGATTATTGGCCACATAGTGCTTGATAGTTCCAGTAACCTTATATTTATTCATTGCCCTAAGCTGAGCGGCAGCCATTTTTCCGGTCAGCAGCGGGTCTTCAGAAAAGTATTCAAAATTCCGTCCATTTAAGGGTGTCCGGTGGATATTCATTCCCGGTCCTAAGATAGTTTCAATATGATTTGCCAAAAGCTCCTGTCCCATCAGGTCAAATAATTTAGCTACTAAATCTAAATTAAATGTACAGGCTAAAGAGGTCCCATTTGGCAGACTAAACGCAGTTGTGCCGCAGTCCATTCTAATTCCGGAAGGTCCATCAGCACAGCAGGCGGCAGGAATTCCAAAATCAGTCAGATTTTCACTTACACCACCAAAAGCTCCAGCTGTACCGGGAGTTACTCTGGGAGAATTCATTCCTTCACCCCGCATCAGACAGGCCAGATCCTCGTCACTCAGCTGAGCAATAAAATCTTCTAAGGATGCTTTTTCCTGATAAACATCTTTTAACTTTATTCCCTGATCACCTGTATAGGGAATTGCTTCCGGTCGTTTGACAGCTATCCGCTGATCTAAATCTATAGTTCTCTCTGGTACTTCCTCTTCAGTCATTCTGCCATCTGAATCAACTTTTAAGCGTTTAAAGGACTCTACCGGTGCACATGCTTCTTTAAGTTCTTTTATGAGCTCCAGAGTTTCGATTTCAAAACTTCCGGCAAGTTCCGCCTTTCTGACATCACTGCCAGCATATATCTTATATTCACCAGCTTCCATTACATATGAAGATTTGTGGCCTGTTATCCCGCTGTCATCATAGGAAGCCAACTGTTCTTTTCTAAAGCTCAAACTTAATTTCTGGCTCTGACCCGGCTCCAGTAAATTGGTTTTAGCAAATGCTTCTAAAGTCCGGGCTGCTTTACCTAGTTTACCCAGAGGCTTAGCTGCATAAACCTGTACTACTTCTTTACCGGCCAGATCACCGGTGTTTTTGACTTCAAGCTCTACAGTAAGTGAATCTTCTCCTTCCTTAAAGGAAAGAATATCAATTTCAAATTCTGTATAGGAGAGTCCATAGCCAAAGGGATAGATAACCCTGTCTTTGGCTGCTGTTTCAAAATATCTGTAACCCACATAAATATCTTCTTTATAAATTAAAGTATCCTTATTTCCGAAATCATCCATAGAAGGATAATCTGAAATATCAACTGCAATTGTATCACTGAGCTTACCGGAAGGATTTACTTTCCCTGTCAGTACATCTACAGTTCCATTTCCACCTTCCATACCTCCATGCCAGGCATAGAGTACAGCTTCGGGCTGATATTTATCGACCCATTTCATATCGATAATATTACCCACATTTAAGACTACAGCTACCCGATCAAAGGCTTCACATACACTGGCCAGCATCTCTTCTTCAGTATCTGTCAGCAGATAACTGCCTTTAGTTGCTGAATTATCTTTATCTTCCCCTGCAGTGCGGCCGAGAATAACAACTGCCAGATCAGAGTCTGCGGCTGACTTTTGGGCCAGTTCAGTACTGACCGGCATCTCTTTCTGTGTCCAGGGTTCCTGAGCCCAGCCCTCACCGTGGTCAAAGGGATTATCTTCCAGCCATTCTTCATATGTATCGATCAGCTCCTGATTAAGATCAAGCTCATCGTTTAATTTTAGGGCATCTAAAATCCCCACTACATATTCAGTATTAACAAGTCCCCCAGAACCGGTACCACTCTTATAATAATCAAATTGAATTCTACCAAAAACAGAAACTTTTTCTCCTTTTTTAATTGGAAGTGCCTGCTTTTCATTTCTTAAAAGCACACAGCCTTCTGCAGCTGCCTGTCGAGAAATTGCTGCATATTTTTCCAGATCAAGTTTAACTTTTTCCATTTGAATTCTCCTTACTTCTTTATTTAGTAATTGTCCCTATAATTAGATCCTTAAAATTTTATAAACAACAATATTATTGTAACATAAAACGATTTAGGAAGTAAACAGTTTTATGACTAAAGTCGGTAAAAATTGAAAGCGCTTTCTTTAATTTAATTAAGCAAAACAAATCCGGACTAATAATGACTTAAAATTTCTTTAACTCTCTTTACTTTCTGAATATCAGTCAGCTTATATTCAGACTCTGAAATACAGTCGCTATTAAATTTAAGCTTCTGCTTAAGCATTGACTTATCTACCTTTTTATTGAAAGCTGATAAATGTACCTCTCTGCAGTTTGTCTGCTCAATGATTTCTTTTAAATTATGTTCTCTAATCCCTCCACCCAATAATATTTCCAGCTCTTCACCAGCATATGCTATAATTTCTTTTGCCAGCTGCAGATTATCAGCAACTTTATTAGCCTGAGCACTAGTTAAAACTCTGTCCATCCCAATTTCCTTAATTTTATCCAAGGCAGCAAAGGGAGCAGGAACTATATCAAAAGCTCGGTGAAAAACAGTTATTTTATCTCCTGCAATATCCCTTAAAATTTTATTTCTTTTAAGATCAAGTTCTCTATTTTCTTTAAGTACTCCAAACACAAGGCCATCTGCTCCAGATTCAACTGCCAGTTCGGCCTCTCTTTTCATAACTTCAAATTCCATCTCAGAATATGAAAAGCCTCCACTTCGAGGCCTGATCATTACCATCACTGGAATATTGGTTTTAGCTTTTACCATTTCCAAATCAGCAAGGCTCGGTGTTAAACCGCCATAGGCAATAGCCGAATTTAATTCTACCCGATCTGCACCACCTTTAAAAGCATTAACTGCGTCTGCAGCTGAAGCACAGCAAATTTCTAGTTTAATCATTGTATTCTCCTTATTTAATATTTTAACCCTGGAATAATTCTAATAAGAATAATTTGAAAGCTTAATTCTCTAAATGTTATTTTTTAATTTCTCCCGAGGTAATTATTTTATTTAAGATAGCTCTTGGGTTTTGTAAAAACTTTGAATAAGAAAAGTTAAACTGATCATTTTTTAATTCCAGTAAAAGTTCATTCTTTTTTAGGTTGAGCTCAACTTCTCCTATCTTAATGCCCTCAATTTTATCGATCTGATCTAAATTGTTGTTATTTAGCTTAAACCTTATATTTTTCTTGAGCCGCTTTAATTCGAGCCAGATTCTCCATTCTTTTAAGGAACGAATACTTAGTTCAGGCAGGGTATCAGCCTTTTTTAAAAGCATCAGATTGGAATAAATATGGCTGCCATTGACTCCATAACCCTCAGATTTAATTTTTTTACCAAGCTGCTGCCACTGCATCCCGGTAGCGGTGCATAGTGTTGATGTCATCCTCCTCTTCCGGACCAGGAATCCCTTTGTGGCTTCTAGCATAAGGAGTCCCATCTTCTGCCTGATTGAGCTGATATTTAGCATCAAAGATAAATTTGTACTGATGCTCAGAATCTTCTTTGCTTAAAGATAAAATATTATCTGGTTTCTGATTGGTGGTAATTCCATCTCCAGCTGCAGTGTTGTAACTTAAAGTGAATTTCTCCCCCGTAATTGGATTTTGATATTCAACCTCTGCCAAGCCTCCTTTAGATAAAGTTACATTAATGCCGCTGTAATCTAATTTAATAATATTATTTTTTAGCATCTTATATTTATCCTGCAGCAGGCTGTTTAACTTTAAAAAAGTCCAGTATTCATAAAGCTGCCAGAGCTCTTTAATTGAAAGTCTAAAGATATCTCCGTTTAGAGAAAGTCCCTTTAAAAGCATCAAGTAATATTTATATAATTCTTTATAGCCGGGGGCCATCTGCAGCACCAGAGAAATTGAATTGATTTTCTGCAGTTCGCCCACTTCAGCTAAAAATGAATGTTTGGGCTTTAATTTTAACTTTCTAATCATTTTATCAATCTTTTTAATCAGATCCTGATCCACATTTTCTCTTTTCACTTTTAGATAATTAATCTTAAAATGTTTGAGCCTTTTAATTAATTCTGAAAAGCTCCACTTGATAAACTTATTTTCAAAGTTATCATAGCTCAATTTCTTTTCTACTGCCAGCATCTTTTCCAGCAGCTTAAGTTCTTTGTCATATGGCGGCTGTTTTTATTTAGCCACTAAGGCTCTGTCTCCCCACTCTTTTTACATTGGAGGCTGGTCGGACATTTCTTTTTTTAATAATCTGATGGTGGGGTGATTCTTCTACTCATTTTAAAGCTTTAAATAAATCAGCAAATATATTTTCAATAATTACAAAGAATTCAGATTTAGAGATGTTCTGTTTTTCTGCAGTGTTCATATTCTGATAGGTCTTTCTTAAAAAATCATAGGCTAAATTATATACTTCTTTATTTACTTCCTCTATTAACTGCTGATAGTCTTTTTGATAGTCAATTTTACTGGAAAAGACCTCTAATTTGAGAGTGAAAATAACCTGAGACTTACTTCTGATTTCAAATTCAGAATAACCTATATCACTGCCAAAGTTAATGCTGCCGTATAATACATTTGGATTGTCATTTGGATGTGATAGAGATCCCTGATTTCTCGGTTAGGATGGTAGATGTCAATTGGCATTTCTGATTCTATATAAAAATCATAGTTTTGATATTCAAAAAAGAGAGGGTAATTTTTTATGGAGTTAAACTGGCTCAGTTTGAGCTTGTTTTTCTCTGGTTCATGGTATTTAAAGTCAAAGTTTTGGTCTAAAACTGAGCTAAAACTGACTGCAGCCTGAGCTTTATTTGCTTCTGGAAATTCCTTTTCGTGATCAGAATGCAGGGGCTTACCCTTGATGTTTAGAGAGAGGTTGTCGTTTTTAATTGTGATTAGATCTATCTTTTTTACTGCCATTTTATCACCTGAATCTCTATCGATTATTTAAGAATTAACCCCAAAAGATAGCGGTTGGATCTTCATCTACTTCATTAACCAGTTTTTGAAAATCAGTAGTAGCTTCAATATTATCATATTCATACCATCTACCTGTATGCCTCCACCAGTATAAAGACCATTTATTATTATCCTGATTAAATCTAAACTGAGCAATCTTCATTTCAACCCATTCATCTGTATTTTTATAATGGGGACGCTTTTCAATTAGTGTCACACTATTACCTCTAATCTTATAATCCAGCTTAATCTGATCTTTAACTCTTTCTGGAATACGCTCATCGCAAAATTTGTCCAAATTTTTTTCAACTCTTTTTTTCAATAATTCATTTAAAGCCATTATAATCAACTCCTAACTATCTATCTTGTCTATTTACAAACCAGACTGAATAATCATGCAGCAATTGATAATTTAAAGAATTCTTATTTTCTGTTTCTAATTCTGACAGAGATAAATAAAAAATATTATTATCATCAATTCTCCTAACTTTTGCTACAATATCAGCTTTATCTATTATCCACTTTGACTTTAAATCACTATCTAAATCAATTAGTTCAAATTGCTCCCTGTATGAAGGGTGACTCTTTTTAAGTCTTTCAGAATCTTCTTTAGGTCCTCAACCCCAAACATAAAATTCTTCCCAGTTGAAATCTTCTAGACCCTTAACATAACATGGAAAATAAAGTTCTTTTTTTAATAATTGCCGTATATTTCTAGTGATTCTTGAAATGGTTTATATAATTGACCAAGAATATTTTTTATTCTTTTATATTGTTTATCCAAATTATTTGATATTATTTTAAATACTTTCAATGAATATTATTTTTTTGTCACAATTCAATATCTGTATTATTTTCAATTATTCTTGATAATAACAATTAAAAAGGTACATCAAAATCATCTTTATCAAAATTTCTGCTGCTATTATTTTCTTCTTCCTCTTCCCTGTATTCCCTCTCATATTCTTCCCAGGTTATTCCGTATGGAACAACCGGCTATGAAATAATAATCAGCATTCTGCCAGTCATCAAATTCTCTTGTTTTTAAATCACCTGGGTCATCGAAATTTTCCTTTTTTGCAGCTTCTTCCTGTCTTTTTTTAAGTTTGTAAATCTGCTCTTTATATTCTGAATCTATCTCATGACCCAGTAATTCAAGTTCATTTATTGCACAGATTTTATCGACCCCAAACCAATTGCTGTAACCTTTGACTAGATTTTTACCGTCATAGGTAGGAATCCACTTTTCTGCAGCAGCCAGTCTCTGTTTTTTATTATATCTTTTTCTTTTAGGTGCAACCATTGATATTCCTCCAATTAAAAGTAATCACTGTCTTCTATTTTCTCAATTAATGATTCAAGTTCCTGGTAGGCTTCTGTGTTGATCTCACTTTTATCTATTATTCCATTGACTATAGCTATGGCTACAAAATGATCCTCCATATCATAGCTGTTATATTTTTTGAAGATTTCTCTAGATATCTTATTATGAAAATTGTGTATTTCACTGTCCAATTCAAAAGGATCCAGCTCTTCTTTTTCCCACTGCTTAAATTTTAAATTCAGATCAACTAAAGCTTTTTCTAGTTCCCTCTCATGAGCGAGAGCTGCCAACCGTCTAATTTCTTTTTTAGTTTTTTTGCTGAAATCATACATTTTTAACTCCTTTTTAAAAGCCTTGAGAAATAATCAAATTAATTATATCTTTCTAATCTTTCAGGAGCAATAAACATTTCACAACAACAATTCTAATAAGGATAAACATTGCCGCTATTAACTATATAATACTTCCCATTCTTCTTCCCTAACTCAAGAAAGACAAAAAAATCTCTTTCCGCAAGATCAGTTATTTTTTTAGGAACTATAACTGGACCTATCTCTTCTCCAGCCTCCATATAATCTTTAACCCATAATTTACCCGGCTTTATTTTGGTGACAGCATAATTACCTTCCTCATAAGAACTATATTTATTAAATTCATTTTTTATTGATTCATCATAAATTAAATCAGACAATTCAGCTGCTTTAGGCAGACTATCTTTTTTTTCGTTGATTGTAGAATAAATGATATCAAATTTTTCCTCAGTAATATAATCATTATTTTTCAACCATTTACTGAAGCGGCGCATTACTGTAGCTGTCTTTTTCATTAAATATTTTTCAGCCATTACTTTTCTGATCATAAAATCAGCCATAAAGTCATCTATCTGCATACTACTCAGCTGATCAATTGAATACATCTCACAATAGCTCTCCTCTCCATAAATCGCTTTCTCTTCAAAATTATCCTGTTCTTTCGCCGGTAGATGCATATAAGCATAGCTATTTAAATAATCTTCAAAAAGAGATATTACATTACTATAATCATTATAAGTACGCTTGCTTAACCTCTCCTTCTGATCTGTTAAGAAATCATCTAATATTTTCTTTAAGTTATCCATTTATTAACCTCCTCCTTTTTTTATCGTTACGTCAAATCTAATAGTTTTTTTAAAAATATTAATAGTTATCATAATTATCAGTTTAGGAATCTGCACTAAATGCAGGAATCCCTCCCCCT